>JBQCFB010000157.1:0-14439 GCA_051959715.1 Pseudolabrys sp. | reverse complement strand
AACATGCTGCCGATGTATTCGCTGGACGGAAAGATGGACCCGAAGGGCGCGCAGGCCGTGCTCGCCGTGTTCAGCCAGGGCTCGCCGGAAGTGGCGAAGGCCAACATCGACCTGTCGAAGACCTACACCAACGCCTTCGTCGAGAAGGCCGGCAAGTAGATCACGTCGGAACGGACCGGACGGGTGGGCGCGCTGACGGCGGGCCCACCCGTTTCCTTTGAAGGATCGCCAAAAGCAGCGTCGCGCGAGGCGGTTGCTCTTCCCGCTTTACAATCTTAGGCTGCATTCGCTACCATTCCTTCCTGAGGCTTCCTGGCCGAAGGGGGTGCGGCATGGTCCGCGGCCTTGTCCTTTTCGCCATCTGGGCACTGCTCGGCACGGCTGCGCAGGCAGCGTGCACGCCGCAGATCATTGCCGACATGCAGGCGCGCGGCGCCGCTCCACAATTCATCGCGCAGATGTGCGGGACCACGACCGGCGCACCGGCGGCCGGCGCGACGGTCTGCGCGACCTCGGTCGGCGTCTGTCCGTTCCGCGGCGCTGTCAACGTGCCCTGCACCTGCGCGGGCCCGACCGGCAGCTTCCAGGGCGTATCGAGGTGATGCGATGGACCAGATCTCCGCCTTCGTGAAGGCGCTCGACGATCTCGAGAAATCGGCGAGCTTCGCGCAGAAATACGGGCCTTACTTCTTCGCCGTGGCGCTGCTGGTGGTGACGCCCTTCATCGCCCGCGCGGTCTTCGACAAGTCGATCGCCCGCACCGACAAGAAGCTGCGCGAAGAAGCCTATGCCGACTTCCGTCTCTATTTCCGCTCGACGCTCGCGGTCGGCATCTTCTGCGTGATCGCCGGCGTCGGCTGGTGGCTCTACGACAGCTACCGCGAAGGCGCGCGCACGCTCCAGACGGTCACGGACCTCAAGGGCAAATTGCAGAATTTCGAAGCCACGATGAAGACGATGAACTTCACCGCCTTCGGCGTCATCGGCCCCGGCCTGAAAGCGCACGACGTGTTCTACCGCACCGACCTCAACGGTGAATTGACCATCGCGCTGGCCAAGCTGCCGATCCCGCTGCCGAACAGCGAAGCCTCCTGGCTGTTCGTCATCCTGTCCGACAAGCAGCTCAAGTCGCCGATGGACTTCAGCGTCGGCTATGCCTCGACCGAGGGCGGCGACAGCCCGAAGGTTCCGCAGGCGCTCATGCCGATGCATATCGACCTGGCGCAGAACAACCGCATCTACAGTTTCTCGCTCGAAGGGCAGGGCGGCCGCGCCAGCATCAAGCCGACGCGCTAAGCCGGGCGAGAAACCGTGTGGCGAGGCTTGTCACGGGCCGCTACAGTCGCGGCATCGTGAACCTCGTCTCCATCCAGTCGCACGTCGCCTATGGCCATGTCGGCAATTCCGCCGCAGTGTTCGCGTTGCAGCGGCTCGGCGTCGAGGTCTGGCCGATCCACACCGTGCAGTTCTCCAACCACACCGGCTACGGCGCGTGGAAGGGCCGCGTCTTCGACGCCGATCTGATCCGCGATCTCGCCGCCGGTCTGGAGGCGCGCGACGTGCTCGGCGAGTGCGACGGCGTCCTGTCCGGCTATGTCGGCTCGCCCGAGACCGGCGAGGCGATCCTCGACGCCGTGGCGACGGTCAGGCGCGCCAATCCGGCCGCGCATTACTGTTGCGATCCGGTGATCGGCGACGTCGGCAAGGGCGTGTTCGTGCGCGACGGCGTCGAGGCCTTCATGCGCGAGAAGGCGGTGCGCGCGGCCGACATCGTCACACCCAACCATTTCGAGCTTGGAAGACTGACCGGACGCGAGAGCTGCTCCCTGCGGGAGGCGCGCGACGCGGTGAAGGCGCTGCACGACCTTGGGCCGCGCACGGTGCTCGTCACATCGCTCGCGGTCGACGATACGCCGGCGGACGCGGTCGATCTGCTCGCCTCGGACGAGACCGGGCAATATCGCCTGCGCACGCCGAAGCTCACCGTCGCGGCGAACGGCGCCGGCGACGCGATCGCCGCGATGTTCTGCGCGCACTACCTGCGCGGCGGCCGCATCGGCGAGGCGGTCTCGCGCGCCGCCTCCGCCATGTTCGGCGTGCTCAAAAAGACCGCCGAGATGGGCGCGCCGGAAATCCAGCTCGTCCTGGCGCAGAACGAGATCGTCAATCCGGGCCGGCTGTTCGAGGCGGAAGCGTTGTGAATGCCAGCCATCGCATAATTTGATGACCGGGCGGCGCACCGGCGGAGTAGATTGCGCGCGCTTTTCACGGGGACGACGACATGAAGCGCCGCTACGTCACGCTCGACGTGTTCACCGACCGCCGCTTTGCCGGCAATCCGCTCGCGGTCGTGCTCGAGGCGGGCGGCCTCGGCACCGAGCAGATGCAGGCCGTCGCCAACGAGTTCAACCTGCCGGAGACGGTGTTCGTCATGCCGGCGGACGAGGCGAAGCATCGCGCGCGCTGCCGCATCTTCACGCCCAAGCGTGAACTGCCCTTCGCCGGACACCCGACCGTGGGCACCGCCGTGCTGCTCGCCACGCTCGACGGCGCCAAGGGCGACAAGGGCGACAAAGGCGGCGAATTCGTTCTCGAAGAGAAGATCGGCCTGATCCGCTGCCGCGTGAACCCGCGTGCGGGCGGCGGCGAGGCGTCGTTCACGCTGCCCGTGCTGCCGTCGCCGGTGGCGGCGCCGCCGCCGAATGAGACGATTGCCGCCGCGCTCGGCCTCGACGTCGCCGATATCGGCGCCGGCGATCTCGCCCCAAGCTGCTGGAGCGCCGGCAATCCGTTCCTGTTCGTGCCGCTCGGCTCGATCGACGCGGTGCGCCGTGCCTCGCCCGACCTCGCCGCGTTTCGCGCGCTGGCGCCGACCTTTCCGGGTCTGTTCGTGTTCTCGCGCCAGACGGCGGAGAAGGGCAACGACTTCCACGCCCGCATGTTCGCGCCGGCCATGGGCATCATCGAGGACCCGGCGACCGGCTCCGCGGTCGCGGCCTTCGCCGGACTGCTCGGCCGCTTCGGCGGCTATGGCGACGGCGACCACAAGGTCGCGATCGAGCAGGGCTACGAGATGGGTCGGCCGAGCCTCATCCGCCTCGGCATGACGATGGTCGCGGGCCAGTTCACGTCGGTGACGGTCGGCGGCAGCGCCGTCATCGTCGCGGAGGGCGCGATCGAGGCTTGACGCGCGCGCCGTCGTCGCGTCGATTGCGGGCAATGACCGGCCCCGTGGTCCAGCACGTCGATCGCCTCGATCTGACCTTCACGCCGCAGCCGTGGGCCTTTGCCGACGCGCGCCGGGCCGAGATCGATGCGTATTTCGCTGCGCTCAAACGCGAGAAGCCGGCGCTGTGGAACGGCCGCGTCCTGCTGCTGCATCGCCACGCGCTGTGCGACGGCGTGTTCCGCGGCGACTATCTCGAAACGGACTTCGCGAGTTTCACTGCCTGGCGCCACTGGGGTTCGCCGGAGGCAGGCGTCAATGACTGCTTCGCCGCCGCCGCGATCGTCGCGGCCGACAACGCGGTGCTGCTCGGTCGCATGGGCGCGCACACTGCGAATGCCGGCCGTATCTATTTCCCCGCCGGCACGCCCGACCCGGGCGACATTGTCGGCGGCAAGGTCGATCTCGATTTCAGCGTCGGCCGGGAGCTGAAGGAGGAGACCGGTCTCGACATCGCGGACTTCGAGCCGGCGTCCGGCTGGAGCATGGTCATGGATCGGCGGCACATTCCGTTCGTCAAGACGCTGCGCAGCCCGCTCGCCGCCGAGAAGCTGCGCGAGCGCATCCTGGCGCATCTTGCGCGCGAGGCGCAGCCGGAGCTCGATGATATCCGCGTCGTGCGCGGGCCGGCCGACTTCGACGCGGCGGCGATGCCGGACTTCGTCATGGCTTATCTCGCGCATCTGTTCGCCGGCGGCCTTGCCAGCACGCCCGCTTCGGCGTGAACTGGCGCCATGCTCGAACACATCGCCAAACGGTTCCGTATCGACAAGCCGAAGCACTTTCGCATCGCCGACCACGATCCGGAGGAGTGCGCCGGGCTTTCGATCGACAAGTCCGAAGCCAAGGCGATGCTCGCCGCCGGCATAGAGCGTCTCGCCGACCTGCAGCAGCGGCTCTATGCCGACAATCGCTGGTCGGTGCTGATCGTGCTTCAGGCGATGGACGCCGCCGGCAAGGACTCGCTGATCAAGCACGTGATGAGCGGTGTCAATCCGCAGGGCGTCGACGTGCGCTCGTTCAAGCAGCCGAGTGCCGAGGAACTCGATCACGATTTCCTGTGGCGGATTTCGAAAGCGTTGCCGGCGCGCGGCCGCATCGGCATCTTCAATCGCTCGCATTACGAGGAGGTGCTGGCGGTGCGCGTGCATCGCGAGCTGCTCGAGCGGCAGCAGCTTCCGGACAAGCTCTCGGGCAAGAAGATCTGGAAGCATCGCTTCGACGACATTCGCGCCTTCGAGCAGCATCTCGCCCGCAACGGCACGCTGGTGCTCAAGTTCTTCCTCAACGTGTCGCCGGAGGAGCAGCGCAAGCGCTTCCTCGCGCGTCTCGACGAGCCGGACAAGCGCTGGAAGTTCTCGATGGGCGATATCGCCGAGCGCAAGCTGTGGCCGAAATACATGGCGGCCTACGAGGAGGCGATCCGCGAGACGAGCCGCGACGACGCGCCATGGTACGTCGTGCCGGCAGACAACAAATGGTTCACGCGCCTCGTCGTCGCCGCGGCGCTGGTGTCGGCGCTGGAGAAGCTGAAGCTGCAATATCCGAAGGTGACCGGCGCGTCGCTGAAAGATCTCGACGCGGCGCGAAAGGCGCTGTCGGACGGCTAAGGTCGGCCAGGCGCCTAGCGCGCCTTCTTGTTCGTCGTCTTGAATTTGTAAAGGATAAACAAACCGACCACCGCGACCGCTGCCGCAAGCACGATCGCGAACGTACCGTTGTCCATGAGCATTGGCGCGTCCTCACCCCGTTTTTTATCTCGCCCTCGCGCAATGTAGCAGCTTTGAAGGGCGGATAGGGCGGGCGTCAAAAATAAAGACGAGTGGCTGGCCCAGTGCGCGAAAGCGGTCTTACCAGATGCCCGGCACCAGTCGCCACCGCACGTGCGCGCAGTAATCGGTGTAGCCGGGCAGGTCGCGCCGCAGCACGTTCTCCTCGTCGAGCAACCTCCACACGAGGGCGGCGAGCACGGGGATGACGAGCAGCAGCGCCCAGTACGAAGCGAGCGCGAGCGGCAGGGCGGCCATCAGCGGCAGTGTGCCCATGTACATCGGATGACGCACGACGCCGTAGAGCCCGGTCGAGATCACTTTCTGTCCGCTTTCGACGCGCACGGTCGCGGCCGCGAACGTGTTTTGTTTCATCACGTAGAAAAAGACGACGAAGCCGGCGATGAGGGCGAGGTCGGCGAGGATGACCAGCCAGGCCGGGACGTCCGACCAATGAAAACGGCGGTCGAGACCGGGCACGACCAGCATGGCGACCAGCGCGGCCGAGAGGATACCGATGGCGATGCGCTGCGCCGGCTCCTTTTCGGCGCGCGGCCCGACCTCCATGCGCCGCTCGACCAGCGCCGGATCGTGGACGACGAAATAGAGGCCCATGGTCACGGTCAGGATGACGAATACGGCGAGGAACAGCCATGCCTGCCAGAAGCGGACTGTGCCCGCCGGCACGAACACGAGCAGCGCCATGAAGACGAGAAAGGCAATCTGGCGCGGCCAGGCCTTGGCGAAGAGGGCGGCGGTGCGCTGGTCCATGGGACCTCCTGACCAGACAGCAATGCTGTCCTAATTACCCCTTGATTTGACCCCGTAGCCTCCCCTAGAACCGGGGCTCGCCAGCGGTTAACGCGCGCTTCACCGGCGCACGTCATCTTAGACGCTGAAGCAACGAGGGTTGTGACCAAGGCCATGTCGACGCTGCAGACCAACTGCGCGATCGAGCGGACGGCTCCCGAAGCCGGCGCCGCGGCCACCCTCATTCTGGGCTCGCTCCTTCTCCTTATCTGCCCCTGAGGGCCGGCAGGGCATTGCGCCTGGGCACTCGGGGGACTGACGGAGACACCCCTTAGGAGCGCCCGAGCGGCGCATGAGCTTTGAGAGAAGGACCATTCCCATGAGCACGACCGGCAAGTCCGACAAGGACCGCGTCGTCATCTTCGACACCACCTTGCGCGACGGCGAACAGTGCCCCGGCGCGACCATGACCCACGAGGAGAAGATCGAGGTCGCCGAGCTCCTCGACGACATGGGCGTCGACATCATCGAGGCCGGCTTCCCGATCGCGTCGGAGGGCGACTTCGCCGCCGTCAACGAGATCGCCAAGCGCTCGAAGAACGCCGTGATCTGCGGCCTGTCGCGCGCCGCCTTCAAGGACATCGACCGCTGCGCCGAGGCGATCAAGCCGGCGAAGCGCAAGCGCATCCACACCTTCCTCTCCACCTCGCCCGTGCACATGAAATACAAGCTCCAGAAGGAGCCGCACGAGGTCTACGAGATGGTCATCGCGCAGGTGACGCGCGCGCGCAGCCATACCGACGACGTCGAATGGTCGAGCGAGGACGGCACCCGCACCGAGATGGATTTCCTCTGCCGCTGCGTCGAGGCGGCGATCAAGGCGGGCGCCACCACGATCAACATCCCCGACACGGTCGGCTACACGGTGCCGGAGGAATATTTCGAGCTGTTCCGGACCGTGCGCGAGCGCGTGCCGAATTCCGATCTGGCGCGGTTCTCGACCCACTGCCACAACGACCTCGGCATGGCGGTGGCGAACTCGCTCGCCGGCGTGAAGGCGGGCGCGCGGCAGATCGAGTGCACCATCAACGGCATCGGCGAGCGCGCCGGCAATGCCGCGCTCGAAGAGGTCGTGATGGCGATGAAGGTCAGGAACGACGTGCTGCCGTTCTGGACCAATATCGACGCGACGATGCTGACGCGCGCGTCGAAGCTCGTCTCGGCGGCGACCTCGTTCCCGGTGCAGTATAACAAGGCGATCGTCGGCCGGAACTCGTTCGCGCATGAGAGCGGCATCCACCAGGACGGCATGCTCAAGAACGCGCAGACCTACGAGATCATGACGCCGGAATCGGTCGGCGTGAAACAGACCTCGCTGGTCATGGGCAAGCATTCGGGCCGCCACGCCTTCATCCACAAGTTGGAGGAGTTGGGCTATCAGCTCGCCAACAACCAGCTCGAGGACGCCTTCGTGCGCTTCAAGGCGCTGGCCGACCGCAAGAAGCAGATCTACGACGAGGACATCGAGGCTCTGGTCGACGAAGAAATCGCGACCGCGCACGACCGCGTCAAGATCGTGTCGCTGACCGTGATCGCCGGCACGATGGGCCCGCAGACCGCGACGCTCACGCTGGACATTGACGGCAAGCACGAGACGACGCAGTCGACCGGCAACGGTCCCGTGGACGCGATCTTCAACGCCATCCATGCGCTGGTGCCGCACGAGGCCAAGCTCGAGCTCTACCAGGTGCACGCCGTGACCGAAGGCACCGACGCGCAGGCGGAGGTATCGGTTCGCCTCGCGCATGACGGCCGTGCGTTCACCTCGCGCGGGGCCGATCCGGACACGCTGGTCGCGTCGGCCAAGGCCTATCTCGGCGCGCTCAACAAGATGACCAGCAAGCGCAACAAGACGCCGGCAGTCGACCGGCGGATTCACTCGCAGGACGTGGGCTGATTCGACCTTCCTCGATGTGTCAAAAGACAAAGCGGCCGCGTGAATACGCGGCCGCTTTTTTAACTTTTGGGTAACTTTGCGGCCCTAACCGGGTGCAAATGTCGCTGCATCGGTCAATTTCGTTCCGCCGGAACCGAGAAATCTTATTTTGCCCGCAATTCGCACGTCTTGAGGGCCGATTGTCACGGTACCTGATTGGCCGCGGCCGGGGCTCTGAGCCCGCTGCAATCACCTGGCTCGAATACGGGGAACTCTAAGGGATGAAGAATGTACTTTGCGCGGGCGCCATTGCGCTCGCGATGACCGGTCTGTTGCCGACACTCCCGGCCACCGCAAGCGACTATGGAACCTATGCCGCGCAAGGCATGGCGACCTCGGTCAACATCGCGCGCATCAAGAGCGCACTCCATCTGCGGCCCGACCAGGAGCGTTACTGGCCGGCCGTCGAGGCGGCGCTGCATTCCGTCGCCAAGCGCCAACAGGCGTCGACCGAGCAGGCGGGCATCGTCCGCCGCATCAGCAACAGGGTCGTGTCGATCGTGCTCGACAATGCCGCGATCGCGCGTGTCGCTGCCGCGGCTCGTCCGTTGGTCGCTGTGCTTGACCAGGAGCAGATGCAGGCCGCGTCCGGTCTCGCTGCCGAAATGGGGCTCGGCCCGGTCGTCGCCGCACTGCGGTAACCGGCTGTCGGAGCGCTGAAATGACGGGGCGGTGGCGCGAGCCATCGCCCTTTTCGTCTTGATCCTCCGCGACAATTATGGGCAATTGCCCCGCTTGCCGGGATACCGGTTTAGTGCCAATTTGCCGGCACAAAGCCTTATAAAGGCCCCTTCATTTCGAGGGGTCGCAGCGGGAGGAAACCAAGAATGCGCAAACTTATCGTCGCGGCCGCCATGGTGGCCGCCGTGATGGCATCCGGCTCGGCCATGGCCCAGAGCCCGATCGTCATCAAGTTCAGCCACGTTGTCGCGAACGACACCCCGAAGGGCAAGGGCGCGCTGAAGTTCAAGGAACTCGCCGAGAAATACACCAACGGCAAGGTCAAGATCGAAGTCTACCCGAACTCGACGCTCTACAAGGACAAGGAAGAGATCGAGGCGCTCCAGCTCGGCTCGGTGCAGATGCTGGCCCCGTCGACCGCCAAGTTCGCGCCGCTCGGAGTGAAGGAATTCGAGGCGCTCGACCTGCCGTGGCTGTTCAAGGACGACAAGTCCTATGACGAGGCCATGAAGGGCAAGGTCGGCCAGTGGCTGTTCAAGAAGCTCGAGGCCAAGGGCATCACCGGCTTGGCTTACTGGGACAACGGCTTCCACATGGTCTCGGCCAACAAGCCGCTGGTGAACACTGCCGACTTCAAGGGCCTCAAGTTCCGCATCTCCGGCTCGAAGATCGCCGACCGCTACTTCCGCGATCTCGGCGCGATCCCGCAGATCATGGCGTTCTCGGAAGTGTACCAGGCTCTCCAGACCGGCGTGGTCGACGGCTGCGAAAACACGCCGTCGAACTACCTGACGCAGAAGTTCCACGAAGTGCAGAAGGACATCACCGTGTCCTATCATGCCCACCTTCAGTACGCGGTGATCGTGAACTCCAAGTTCTGGAACGGCCTGCCGCCGGACATCCGCAAGGAGCTCGACAAGGCGATGGCCGAGGCCACCGACTATACGAACTCCATCGCCGCGGAAGAAAACAAGGACGCCCTCGAGGCCATCAAGAAGTCCGGCAAGACCACTCTGCATTATCTGACGGATGCCCAGAAGGCGGACTGGCAGAAGGCGATGCGCCCGACCTATACGTGGGCCAAGGGCCGCGTCGGTCAGGAAGTGCTCGACCTGCTCGCCAAGGAACTGCACGTCCAGATGTAACTGGACGGCGTCTCGACTGGCTGACTAACGACGGACCGGGAGTGTCATCCACTCCCGGTCCCCAACGTTTTGTGGGGGAAACGTTCCGTGGGGAAAGTGCTTTTACGCGGGCTCGATCATCTTGAAGAGTGGCTGATCGCCACGCTGATTGCCGCCGCGACCTTGCTCATCTTCTTCGCCGTTCTGCATCGATACGGCACCGGTCTTTCGATCGATTTCGCGCGGTGGACCGCGGCGCGCGGCGTGCCGCTGATCCCCACGATCATGAACGACATCTACTCCTGGCTCGCCGGACTCGACGTGTCCTGGGCGCAGGAGCTCTGCATCTTCATGTTCATCTGGATGGCCAAGTTCGGCGCCGCCTACGGCGTGCGCACGGGCATCCATGTCGGCGTCGACGTTCTGGTCAACATGCTGCCGCGCGCCTCACGCAAGCAGGTGATCCAGTTCGCGATCGCCTGCGGCGCGCTGTTCACCGGCCTGATCGCTGCGTTCGGCATCACTTTCGTCATGAAGATGTACGAAACCGGCCAGCAGTCCTACGACCTCGAATGGCCGATGTGGATGATCTATCTGGCCATCCCGCTCGGCTCCGGCCTGATGTGTTTCCGCTTCCTCCAGGTCGCCTGGGTCTACTACAAGACCGGCGACCTGCCGCACCACAACGAGGCGCATGTCGAGGGCGTTGCCGCGTCCGAGGGACTGACGCCGTCGGCGGCCGGGCACAGCGAGGTGCCGTCGCGCTGGTCGACGCCGCTCGCGCTGACCATCATCTGCGCGCCGATCCTGATCGTGCTGATCTGCCTCGCGCAGCGCACCGGCATCATCGTCATGCCGCAGGGCCTGCGCGCGCTGACCCTGTTCATCCTGCTGGTCGCCTTCATGATCACGGGCATGCCGGTGTCGATCGCGCTCGGCCTCACCGTCATGGCGTTCATGTTCATCCTCACCGACGTGCCCGTCGAGTCGGTGTCGATGAAGCTGTTCACCGGTCTCGAGAGCTTCGAGATCATGGCGATCCCGTTCTTCATCCTGGCCGGCAATTTCCTGAGCCACGGCGGTGTCGCGCGCCGCATGATCAACTTCGCCATCAGCCTGATCGGCCATTATCACGGCGGCCTCGGCCTCGCCGGCATCGTCGCCTGCGCCATGTTCGCGCTGGTGTGCGGCTCGAGCGTCGCGACCGTCGCGGCGATCGGCGCCATCGTGCTGCCGGAGATGGTGCGGCACGGCTATCCGATGCGCTTCGGCGCCGGCATCATCACGGTCGCCGGGTCGCTCGGCATCCTCATGCTGCCGTCGATCCCGAAGATCGTCTACGCGGTGTCGACCAACGTCTCGATCGGCGCGCTGTTCGTCGCCGGCCTGCTGCCGGGCATCATGCTGACGATCATGCTCTGCCTCGTCACCTGGTACCTCGCCAAGAAGCGCAACTACCCGCGCATGAAGAAGGCGACGTGGGGCGAGACCTGGGTCGCGTTCCGCGAAAGCGTCTGGGGCCTGATGCTCGACGACATCATCATCGGCGGCATCTACAGCGGCATCTTCACCGCCACCGAGGCGGCGGCGATGGCAGCGGTCTATTCGTTCTTCATCTCTGTATTCGTCTACAAGGCGATCAAGATGAAGGACGTGCCGCGTGTGCTGCTGCGCGCCGCCAATACCAGCGCGATGCTGCTCTACATCATCACCAACGCCGTGCTGTTCTCCTTCGTGCTGACGAACGAGAACATCCCCTCGGCGCTGGCCGACTGGATCCTGGCGCAGAACCTCGGCTGGTTCGGCTTCCTGATGGTCGTGAACATCCTGCTGCTGGCGGCGGGCAACTTCATGGAGCCGAACTCGATCATCTTGATCATGGCGCCAATCCTCGCGCCTGCGGCCAAGAAGCTCGGCATCGATCTCGTGCATTTCGGCATCGTCATCGACGTCAACATGGAGGTCGGCCTGTGTCATCCGCCGGTTGGCCTCAACTTGTACGTCGCATCGATGATCGCCGGCATGCGAATAACGGATCTCGCGGTCGCGGTGTGGCCGTGGCTCGTCACGATGCTGGTCTTCCTCATCATCGTGACCTACTGGCCGGCGCTTACGTTGTTCCTGCCGCGGCTGCTCGGCATGTAGAATTGATAAAACAACACGCGTCCGTTAAAAGTTGACGACTTTTGGTACCGGCGTTCGATGAACGCCGGTACATCTACATTGCAAGCCGGTAATCTCTGTCCAAACTTTAACTTGATAAGGCTGGGCCGCGGGCCTCTGCTTGAGCCACGTTCAATACGCCATTGGAGGTGGCACATGTGGAAGACAGTTCTCGCCGGTACGACTGCGCTTGCGATCGCCGGCGGCACGATCGCCTACGCGCAGCAGGGCCCCGGTGACGGCCCGCGCGGGCATCACTGGCGGCCGAGCGCGGCCGACATGGGCGCGTTCACCGACGCCCGCGTCGCCGCGCTGCATGCGGGCCTCAAGCTCAACGCCGACCAGGAGAAGAACTGGCCGGCCGTCGAGACGGCGCTGCGCGATCTCGCCAAGCAGCGGTCCGAACGGTTCGCCGCGCGCGCCAGCGCCGAGAAGCCGAAGGATCCGATCGAGCGCATGTCGGCGCGCGCCGACCTGATGCAGAGCCGCGGTGCGGCGCTGAAGAAGCTCGCCGATGCGGCGGCGCCGCTCTACAAGAGCCTCGACGAGGCGCAGAAGCACCGCTTCACGATGCTGGCGCGCACCGAGCACGTGTTCGGCGGCGGCTGGCGCCATGGCCGCGACCATCACGGTCCGCGCGGCGAGGGCTGGCGGCACCATCGCGGGCCGGAGGGCGGCCCGATGGGCCCCGACAACGCCCCGCGTCCGCAGTAAGCGCAAGCGGAACAGCAGGCGGAAATGGGCGCGGATCTCCCCGGCCGCGCCCGATCCACCGCCTAAGGAAGCCGCCGGCTCTAGCCGGCGGCTTTTCCCTGTCATCACGGGCACTTGGGTGAGGGCTCCGCGGCTCGCAATGCTGGACACGGTCCCCCGCCTTTGCTACACGAGCCGCGTCCGAACGGCGCCTCGCGTTTTTTCGGGCAATCGGGGCTCAACGCTCCGGGCGCATAGCTCAGTTGGTAGAGCAGCTGACTCTTAATCAGCGGGTCCAAGGTTCGAATCCTTGTGCGCCCACCAAGCTTCCCTCCATTTGCGGAATCGCGGCGGGTCGACGCCGGCGGCGGTCCAATGGCCCGCACCCCGTACAGGCGCGCGCGGTTGACGCGGTCGCGCAGGCCCCGATGATGGGCGCGCGCATTTTCCCGAGGTCGCCGCCATGTCCCGCCGCCGCAGCATCTATATCGACGGATTCAAGCACTCCAACCCGCTGCCGAATGCCTGCCGCATCGGCAACCTGGTCATGTCCTCCGTGATCGTCGGCCGCGATCCCGGCGCGCGCACGGTGCCGCCTTCGCTCGAGACGCAATGCGCCAACATGTTCGCCTACGTCAGATCGACCGTTGAGGCGGCCGGCGGCACGACAGGCGACATCATCAAGATGACCTTCTGGATGAAGGACCGCTCGCAGCGCGACATCCTCAACGGCGCCTGGGCCGCCATGTTTCCGGACCCGGACAACCGTCCGGCGCGCCATTCCGTCCAGACCGAGCTGGACGGCGGCGTGCTCATCCAGTGCGATTTCACAGCCGTGCTCGGTTGACCGCCGCCCTCGAGGCGTCGGCCGCGCCCGGATTTGCTAGGATCGACGGCTGAACCGAGAACCCCGAAGCGACGCCCATGCCCGTCCCCGCACCGAACCTCTACCCGCCGTTCAACATCGTGCGGCTGAGCCATATCGAGCTCGTCGTCACGAACCTCGCCAAGAGCCGCGCCTTCTACGTCGACACGCTCGGCCTTCAGGTGACGCATGAGGGCGGCGGTGAGCTGCATCTGCGCGCGCTGGAGGAGCGGGGACACCATTGCCTCGTGCTGCGCGAAGGAGAGACGCCGCGCGCCGGCCATCTCGGCTTCAAGCTTTTCAGCGACGAGGATCTCGGCGCCGCCGAGGCGTTCTTCCGCGACAGGAAGCTGCCGGTCGCCTGGGTCGAACGGCCGTTCCAGTCACGCACGCTGCGTACGCAGGATGTGCAGGGCGTACCGCTGGAATTCTACGCGCGCATGGACCGTCTGCCGCCGATCCATCAGCAATACGGGCTCTACAAGGGCGTGAAGCCCTTGCGCATCGATCACTTCAACTGCTTCTCGCCGGACGTCGACGAGGCGGTCGCGTTCTACAACGAGATCGGCTTCCGCGTCACCGAGTACACCGAGGACGAAGTCAGCAAGCGCCTCTGGGCGGCGTGGACGCATCGCAAGGGCGGCGTGCACGACATCGCCTTCACCAATGGCCGCGGCCCGCGGCTGCACCATGTCGCCTTCTGGGTGCCGCACCCGATCGCCATCATCGACCTGCTCGACCTGATGGCGACGACCGGCTACGTGTCGAACATCGAGCGCGGCCCGGGGCGGCACGGCATCTCGAACGCCTTCTTTCTCTATGTCCGCGATCCCGATGGCCACCGCGTCGAGATTTATTGCTCGGATTACCAGACGGTTGATCCCGACCTCGAGCCGATCAAGTGGGACCTCAAGGACCCGCAGCGGCAAACCTTGTGGGGCGCTCCGGCACCGAAGTCCTGGTTCGAGGAAGGCAGCCTGTTCGAGAATGTCGACGTCGTCGCGCCGCGCCTCGACGCGCAGCCGATCGTGGCGCCTTGACGCTTACGCGACCGCGATCTCGAGCGGGAACTTGTCGACGATCTCGTGGCCCTTGTCGTTCACGATGAAGGTGTGGCCGAGGAAGATGCCGAACAGGCCGTCCGCGGTGATCGGGTTCGGCTCGGCCATGAT
>JBQCFB010000156.1:0-3302 GCA_051959715.1 Pseudolabrys sp. | reverse complement strand
TCTCTTAGTGCTCAACGAACGCGCATGGTGCGCTCAAGGAGTTATTTCTATGGCTAAAGCCGCCGCAACCGCCAAACCGAAAGCTGCCAAGCCGGTGACCAGCCGGAACCTGGCCGCGGCGCTCTCGGAAGCCCATCAGCTCACCAAGAAGCAGGGCCTGGAGCTCGTGGACAATCTGGTCACGATGATCACCAAGCACCTGAAGAAGGGCGAGCGCGTCAAGATCGCCGGCCTCGGCATCCTGCAGGTGCGCAAGCGCGCCGCCCGCATGGGCCGCAACCCGGCCACCGGCGAAGCGATCAAGATCAAGGCGTCCAAGAAGGTCGCGTTCCGCGCCGCCAAGGACCTCAAGGAAGCGATCTAACCGCTTCCGCTCCAGTTCTGCGTACCAGCAAGCCCCGCCGGTTTCGTCCGGCGGGGTTTTGTTTTGGCCCGTCGCCCTGAGGTGCCCGCGCGGCAGGCGCGGGCCTCGAAGGGCCTGTGAGTCAGAGATCCTTCGAGGCTCGGCGGCTGCGCCGCCTCGCTCCTCAGGATGACGGGAAACTCCCGCCCGCCTTATTTGCATCCGGCCGCCGGGCTACCATCTGTCCTGCCATGCTGCGCCGATACCTGCTGCGCCCATTGTGGATCGTGCTGGCCCTGCTGTTCCTGCTGGAAGCATGGCTGTGGGATCATTTGCAGCCGCTTGTTGCGCGGCTGGTCGCGCTTATCCCGCTCGCCGCGCTCAAGCGCGGCGTCGCCCGCCTCGTCGCCAGCCTGCCGCCCTGGGCGGTGCTGTTCGTCTTCGTGGTTCCGCTGATCGCGCTGCTGCCGCTCAAATTTCTCGAGGTCTATTTCCTCGCCCGGCGGCAATGGCTGCTGGCGGCCGCGGTGATCCTGTTCGTCAAGCTCGTCGGCGTCGGCGTCACCGCTTTCATCTTCGACGTGACGCGCGACAAGCTGTTGCAGATGGCATGGTTCCGCCGCGTCTACGTCTGGGTACTGTGGGCGCGCGACTGGGCGCATGAGCAGACCGAGCCGATCCGCCAGCGCGTGCGCCAACTCGTCTGGTTGTTGAAGCCGCAGCGCGCCGGCACGTTCCTGCGCCGCCTGATCAGGCTGCGCCGCCGCGCCTATCGCCGCTGGGCGTGATCTAGCCCGTGATGACGTGCAAAAGGTGCGGCGCCCACAGGCCGCAGCCGGTGAACGCGAGTCCGACAAATCCGAGCAGCACAGACCCCCAGCCGAGCAGCACCATGCCGGTGATGACCTGCGCCGACGCAAGCACGATGCCGATCTGGAAGGCGGCCGACGCGAATTCGTAATTGTGGTAGCGCGCCAATGTCTCGTCGCGGTGATGCTCGCCGGCGCGCGCCCGCGCCGACAGCTGCTTGCGGCCCTCGTTCGATGACGGCTCGTCGTCATAGCGCGCGACGAGCTTCTTCCACTCGTCGACCTTCTTCGCCAATCGCGCCTTCTGCTCCGCATCGGCGGCGCGATCGGCCTCGAGCTGCATCTGCTCGGACGCCGTCGTCAGCACGGTCATGCGGATCGTCTTGGCCTGGAAGAAGGCCCACAGATCGTTGATCTCGACGTTGAGCGCGATGGCGTGCGTCTGGGCGCTCTTGCCGAGCGTTTCGGAGAAGGCGAGGAACAGCGCCAGCACCGAGATCAGGAGCGCGATCTTCTTGTTGCCGCCGTGCGACGCGTGTTCGGCGTGCTCGGCATGTTCGAGATTCTCGTGTGCGCTCATGGCCGCATCCCCCCTTTGAACGAGGGGACGATGGCAGCAATTCGCGGCGTCGGGACGGCCGCTTTAGGCGCGCGGATGCGTATTCACATAAACGTCGAGTAATCGCTCGGCGTCGACCGCGGTGTAGATCTGCGTGGTCGACAGCGAGGCGTGCCCGAGCAGTTCCTGGATGGCGCGAAGGTCGCCGCCGCCGGCCAGAAGATGCGTGGCGAAGGAATGCCGGAGCGCGTGCGGCGTTGCCGTGTCCGGCAGCCCGAGCGCGCCGCGCAGGCGCTCCATCGTCAGTTGCACGATGCGCGGCGACAGGACGCCGCCGCGGGCGCCGACAAACAGCGGCCCGCTTGCCGGCAGGTCGTGGGGGCATAAGCCGATGTAGTCGTCGACGAGCTTCGCCACCTGCGGCAGGAGCGGCACCATGCGCGTCTTGTTGCCCTTGCCGGTGACGGTGAGCGCGTCCGGTGCGCCGTTGATGTCGCGGCGCTTGAGCGACAGCGCCTCCGAGATGCGCAGTCCGCAGCCATAGAGCAGCGCCAGCACCGCGGCGTCGCGCGCCAGCACCCATTGATCGCGCGCGTCGCCCGCGCGCAGATCGGCGTCAGTGACGGCTTTCGCGCTGCTGGCGGTGAGCGGCTTGGGCAGGCTGCGTGGAATTTTCGGCGTACGCACGGCGGAGAGCGCGCCGACTTTGCCCTTGCCGTTGCGCTCGAGGAAGCGCGCGAAGGAGCGTGCTCCCGCCAGTTGACGCATCAGAGAGCGGTTGCCGGCGCCCTCGGCGCGCCGTGCGGCGAGGAAGGCGCGCACGTCGGCGGGCGCGAGCTTCGCCAGCGCCTTGAGGCTCGGCGGCTTGCCCAGATGCCCGGTGAGGAAGGCGAGGAACTGGCCGACGTCGCGCCGGTAGGCATCCAGAGTCTTCGGCGACATGCGTTTCTCGGCGCCGAGATAGCCGAGCCAGCGACCCATTTCGGCCGCAACGTCCGGGGCTGTGGCGAAGGCCAGGTCCATGCGCGCCAGACTGGCATTCCTTCCTTCACCCTTCCTTAACCGCGCGGAATCGGCCTAGACCAGTCCCCATGCCCACCCGCGTCGTCGATATCCTGGTGCCGGTGGCGCTCGATCAGGCCTATTCCTATCGGGTGCCGGCGGACATGGAGCTTGCGCCCGGCGATGTCGTCGCCGTGCCGCTCGGCGCGCGCGAATGCCTCGGCGTGGTCTGGGCCGAAAATCCAAATCCGAATCCGCGTTTGCATAACCGGCTGAAGGACGTCGAGGCCAAGCTCGACGTGCCGCCGCTCAAGCCGGAACTGCGCACCTTTGTCGACTGGGTTTCGAACTACACGCTCGCCGCCCGCGGCATGGTCTTACGCATGGCGCTGCGCATGGGCGATCTCGGGCCTGCGCGCGAGCGCGTCGGCGTGCGCCTGACCGACATGAAGCCGCAGCGCATGACGCCGGCGCGTCAGCGCGTCATCGCCGCGCTCGCCGACGGCTTCGTACGCTCGAAGGGCGAGGCGGCGCAGGAGGCGGGCGTGTCCGCCGGCGTCGTCAACGGCCTCGTCGACGAGGGCGTGCT
>JBQCFB010000155.1:0-2112 GCA_051959715.1 Pseudolabrys sp. | reverse complement strand
TCCGGCAGCAGCTTCACGATGCCTGCGACCGATGCGGCGGTGAGCGCGGACAGCGTCGCCGCGCCGTCGGCGACCGAGAAATCCGGCAGGCCGATATTGGCGAAGGCGAAGGCGTTGCGGTCGAGCGACTTCGGGTATGGCTGCGCAAAGAACGCGTGCTCGAGAACGCGCGCGACGAAATCGTCGTGCACGCGGCCGCGCGCCGCCTGATCGCCGTCGCGATCGAGCGGCTCGCCCGTGCGCGCGCGCATGAAGTCGTCGATCAGCGCATTGCCGGGTCCGGTGTCGCAGGCGATCGGATCGCCGCCGTCGACCCAGGTGATGTTGGCAACGCCGCCGACATTGAGCACGGCGATCGGATGCGGATGATCGAGGGTGCGGGCCAGGGCCTGATGGAACACCGGCACCAGCGGCGCCCCCTGCCCGCCCGCCGCCACGTCGGCGCCGCGGAAATCGAAAGCCACCGTCATGCCGAGGCGCCTGGCCAACGCCTGGCCGTCACCGATCTGCACGGTGAGCCGTTCCCCCGGCCGGTGCAGCACGGTCTGTCCGTGAAAGCCGACGACCGCGATGTCGCTGCGGGCCAATCCGGTGTCGCGCAGGAAGGTTTCGACCGTCTCGGCATGCACGGCCGTGACGAAGGCCTCTGCCTCCTTGAGCACGCCCGGCCGCTGAGTCCGCTCGGTCAGCGCGACGCCCTCGGCGAGCGCCCGGCGCAGCAGCGCACGTTCGGGCTCGGTATAGGGGCGGTATCCGGTCGGGCCGAAGGCCGCGACGCGGTCCCCGTCGGTCTCCAGGAGCGCAATGTCCACGCCGTCGAGCGAGGTCCCGCTCATCAGGCCGATCGCCCGCACCAAACGCACCGCTCCCCGCCGTTGAATCCCGTGCCGGACCTGTTACACCACCCCGCCCAGAGATGCGACAGGCCAAGCAGTCCGATGAGCGCCTATAAGTCCGAATTCCTTAACGTTCTGGCCGCGCGCGGCTTCATCCACCAGGTCTCCGAGCCGGAGGCGCTGGACGCGCTTGCCGTGAAGGGACCGATCACGGCCTATATCGGCTTCGACTGCACCGCCGCCTCGCTGCACGTCGGCTCGCTGCTGCCGATCATGATGCTGCACTGGCTGCAGCAGACCGGTCACCGGCCGATCGCGCTGATGGGCGGCGGCACGACGCGCGTCGGCGATCCGTCCGGCAAGGACGAGAGCCGCCGCATCCTGACCGACGAAATGATCAACCAGAACCTCGCCGGCATCCGCGCCATCTTCTCCAAGTTCCTGAAGTTCGAGGGCCAAAACGGCGAAGCCGGTCTTGGCGAAAAAGCCGGCAACGCCGTGATGGCGAACAATGCCGACTGGTTGAACACTCTCAACTACATCGACTTCCTGCGCGACGTTGGCCGCCACTTCTCCGTCAACCGCATGCTGTCCTTCGACTCGGTGAAGCTCAGGCTCGACCGGCAGCAGGAGCTGTCGTTCCTCGAATTCAACTACATGGTGCTCCAGGCCTACGACTTCGTCGAATTGAACAAGCGCCTCGGCTGCGTGTTGCAGATGGGCGGCTCCGACCAGTGGGGCAACATCGTCAACGGCATCGATCTCGGACGGCGCATGAACAATGCGCAATTGTTCGCGCTGACCTCGCCGCTGATCACGACGTCGTCCGGCGCCAAGATGGGCAAGACCGCCGCCGGCGCCGTTTGGCTCAACGCCGACTTGATGAGCCCGTATGACTACTGGCAGTACTGGCGCAACACCGAAGACGGCGATGTCGGCCGCTTCCTCAAATTGTTCACGGTTCTGCCGCTCGACGAGATCGCCAAGCTGACCGCGCTCCAGGGCGCCGAGATCAACGAGGCCAAGAAAGTGCTGGCGAGCGAGGCGTCCGCGCTCGTGCACGGCCGCGCCGCCGCCGACGCCGCCGCCGAGACCGCGCGCAAGACCTTCGAGGAAGGCGCGCTCGCTTCCTCGCTGCCGACGGTCGAGATCCCGCGCGCCGAATTGGACAAGGGTCTCGGGGTGCTGATCGCCTTCGCCGAGAAGACGGCGCTCGTCGCCTCGAACGGCGAGGCGCGCCGCCAGATCAAGGCCGGCGGCCTGCGCGTCAACGACG
>JBQCFB010000154.1:0-5530 GCA_051959715.1 Pseudolabrys sp. | reverse complement strand
CGACGTCGCCGATCGCGTCGCCGTCATGTATGCCGGCCAGGTGATGGAGGAACGGCCGGCAGGCGAACTGTTTCGCAATCCGCAGCATCCCTACACGGCCGCGCTGCTCGCGGCGCGGCCGGAGAGCCGCATCGGCGATCGTCTCGCCACCATTCCCGGCTCTGTACCGAGCCTCAATGCGCGGCCGCAGGGCTGCCTGTTCGCCCCGCGCTGCGCCTATGCGACGCCGCGGGCGATTTGCGAGCGCCCGGCGCTGCGCGCCTTCGCCGATGGCAAGGTGCGCTGCCACTATCCGCTCGGCGACGCGGCGCGCGACGCCCACATCGCCGCCGACCGGCAGACGACCGCGCAGGAGACGGCATCGTGAGCGCGCTCGTCGTCGCCGACAACCTGACGCGCGTCTATCGCACCAAGCAGGGCCTGTTCGACACGCCGCGCGAGCTGCGCGCCGTCGGCGGCATCTCCTTCACCATCGAGCCCGGTCACACTCTGGCGATCGTCGGCGAGTCCGGCTGCGGCAAGTCGACGCTTGCGCGCCTCGTCACCATGATCGAGCGCCCGAACGACGGCACGCTGACCATTGCCGGCGCGGATTCGCGCGACGGGGCGGCCGCTGACGATCTGCGCCGCACGGTCCAGCTCGTATTCCAGAACCCGTACGGTTCGCTCAATCCCCGCAAGACGGTCGGCGCGATCCTGGAAGAGCCGCTGATCATCAACACCGACCTCGACAAGGCCGCGCGGCGCAAGCGCGTCGCCGACATGATGGCGCGCGTCGGCCTCGCGCCGGAGCATGCGCGCCGTTACCCGCACATGTTCTCCGGCGGCCAGCGCCAGCGCATCGCCATCGCCCGCGCGCTGATGCTGTCGCCGAAGCTGGTGGTCGCCGACGAGCCGGTGTCGGCGCTCGACGTGTCGGTCCAGGCGCAGGTGCTCAACCTGCTCATCGACCTCCAGCAGCAGTTCGGCCTCGCCTACATGTTCATCTCGCACGACCTCGCGGTCGTGCGCTTCATCGCCCACAAGGTGCTGGTGATGTATCTGGGCCTCGCGGTCGAGTACGGCGACAAGGAGCGCATCTTCGACACGCCGCTGCACCCCTATACGCAGGCGCTGCTCGCCGCGAGCCCGGCCGCCGGCACGTCGTGGCGCACATTCCAGACGATCAAGGGCGAGATCCCCTCGCCGCTCGACGTTCCGCGGGGCTGCGTGTTCGTGACGCGGTGTCCCTACGCCACCGACCGCTGCCGGGCGGAGAGGCCGGGCTTACGCGCCGTCGGCGGGCGCGAAGTGGCCTGTCATTATGCCGAAAATTTTCTGAGCGGTGCGGCGCCGACGTCTTCGGCGTAACGGCCGCCGAAATATTAGCCCGCGGCAGCCTGGTTCTTACCGCCGGCTTCCCACGGCCGTGCGCTCGACGCGAGCCCGATCAGCGCGCCCTGGAGATAGTCGCAGCCCCAGCCGGCGAGCAGCGAAGCGGCCTCCTCGCACTGCACCCACTCCGCAACGGTCTGATGGCCCAAGCGGCGCGACAGGTCGATCAAGGTGTGCACGAAGGCGCGGTCGTCCGCCGACTTGACGATGTTCTGCACGAACTCGCCGTCGATCTTGACGATGTCGGCGCCGAGACGGCGCAGATTGCGGAACGAGGTGTGGCCGGCGCCGAAATCGTCGATGGCGACGCGGCAGCCGAGATCTTTCATGCGCGTGACGAAGCCGCGCGTGTCGTCGACGTCCTGGATCGCAGCGGTCTCGGTGATCTCGACGATCAGCCGTTCCGCCGTTCCGGGATTGGTGCGCAGCAACGCCGCGAGCCCGGCCGACCATTGCGGATCGAGCGTCGAGGGCGGCGAGACGTTGACGCTGGCGCGCAGGTCCGGCGCGGTGACGAGCGCTTCGATCACCAGTTCCATCATGCGGTAGTCGAGCATGCGCACGAGGCCGAGCTTCTCGGCGACCGGCACGATCTCGCCGGCGCTGGCGATGCCGCCATCGGCGCGGTTCACCCGCATCAGGCATTCGTGGAAGGCGATCTGCCGCGTCTGGGCATCGACCACCGGCTCGAAGGCGAGCGCGATGCGCCGCTCGTTCAGCGCCGCGACGATCTCGTCGGTCGCGCGCAGGCTCTCGCGGCGGAGCGCGTCGCGCTCGATGTTGGGCTGGTAGGCCTCGAACGAGCCGGGGCGCCTGTCGCGGGCGGCGTGCAGCGCGTCCATGGCGCGATTGAAGATGTCCGGCACGGTGCGCGCGTGGCGCGGCGCGGTGACGCCGCCGATCGTGACCGTGACGGCGACGGGACCGGCCGCCGTCACCAGCGGCTCGTCGCGCACGCTGGCCAGCAGCCGCTCGGCGGCCACGGACTTTTCGTCCGGGGTGCAGCTCGTCAGGATGATGCCGAACTTGTTGCCGGAGAACCGGCCGATGTGATCCTTGCCGCGCAGGCGCACGCGCAGGCGCTTGGCGACCTGGGCGATGATGTCGTCGGCGATGTCGACGCCGTAGGATTCGTTCAAGGTCCCGAGATGATCGATCGCCGCGATGAGGAAGCCGCAGGAGCCGCGGGACTTCACGGCATTGTCGAGCGTCGCCGCCATCACCTCGGTGAGCGCGGCGCGGTTGAGCTCGCCGGTGAGCGGGTCGAAGCGGGCAAGCCGCTTGAGTTCGCGCTCGCGCTCCTTGCGCTCGTCGATGCGGCGGACGATGCCATGCGCGCGCGCGGGCTTGCCGTCCGGGCCGGCGAAGCAGCGGCCGACGTCCTCGATCCAGGCGATCGTGTCGCCGGTCTTGAACCGGTAGTGAAGCACGTAGGGCACGCCGTCTTCGCCCGGCGCCGCGCCCTGAACGAAGTCGGCGCGGCTCTCGCCCGGCTCGGCCTGGACATGGGCGGCGAAGGCGCGGCCGCTGGCGATCTGCTCGGCCGGGACGCCGAACACCTCGGCCGCCTGCGGCGACCAGGACAGGACATCGCCATCGAGCCGCCATTCATAGGCGGCTTCTCCGATCGACCGGAGAATGTCTGCGGCGTTCGGCCCGTCGGCCGGCGGATCGTTGCGGATCACGTTTGTCCCTGTCTGGAACGTGCGCCAGAAGCCGGCGTTGCCTTCTGCGAATGATGCAATCTCCAGGCTAGGCACAAACTTTAAACAAACTGAGAAAGCCGCCGAAATACGGGGCTTTTGGATTGGAGAAGGTTAACGGCACGGACCTTGCCAATTGTTCTGCAGGAGGGGCTTCCATGTCCCAAATCGAGACAAGCGGCGTCATGTCGGTCGGCGGCAGCAGGGAAGGCACTTTCGGTGGCCGCAGGCCGCCGCTTGATCCGCAGCCGTCTTCCGCTCCCGCGAGCCGCGCCCTCACCCTCGTCGCGGCGCCCGCGTCACACGAGGCGCCGATCCTGACCCGTGGCGACGCCGCCTTCCTCGCCCATCTGATCGCGACCAAGGAGCAGGCGCCGCAGACGCGCCTCAAGCGGCGCGCCGAGCCGGCCGAAGTGCTGGCCGCCTATCGCGCCGTGGCGGCGTTGGTGGATTGATTTCGAGCGACGCGAAAACCGAACGGGAAATGCTGAAGCGCTGAGAATCAATATCCCAGCGCGCAGCCATCCTTGCGCGGCTCCGAGCCGGCGATCAGCACGCCGCGATTCCAGTCGATCTTGATCGTCTGCGCGCCGCCCCAGGGCTGCTCGCACACGGCGATATCGTGCCCCCGCGCGCGCAGGCCGTCGATCGTCCGCTGCGGCGTGCCGGTCTCGACCTCGACCTTCTCGCCTTCCCAGAAGAAGCGCGGGCAGTCGATCGCCTGCTGCACGTCCATGCCGTAGTCGAGCATGTTCATCATGATCTGCACGTGGCCCATCGGCTGGTAGTGCGCGCCCATGACGCCGAAGCTCATGTCGCAGCGGCCGTTTTTCATCGCCAGCGCCGGGATGATCGTGTGCATCGGTCGCTTGCCCGGCCCGAACGTGTTCGGATGGTCGGCTTCGAGCGTGAAGCAGGCACCGCGGTTGGTCAGCAGGATGCCCGACTTCTCAGTGCAGATGCCGGTGCCGAAGCTCGAGAACAGCGAGTTGATGAACGACACCGCCATGCGGTCCTTGTCCACCACGGTGAGATAGACGGTGTTGCTGCCCGGCGCCGGCGCGGCCGGCAGCGCACTGCGCTTGTTCATGTCGATCAGGCCGGCAAGCTTCTTGCCCCAGGCCTTGTCGGTCAGCGCGGCGACCGAGGTGCGCATGTGATCGGCATCGGCGAGATGCGTGTCGCGCACGGCGTAGCCGATGCGGGCCGCCTCGAGCACGAGATGGAAGCGCTCCGGCCCGACCGGATCGAGCGACTTGATATTGAAATTCTCGAGGATGTTGAGCATCACCAGCGCGGTGATCCCCTGCCCGTTCGGCGGGATCTCGACGAGATCGATGCCGCGATAATTGGTCGAGATCGGCGCGACCGCGTCGCCGCGATGATTGGCGAAGTCTTCCTCGGTGAGGAACGAGCCGCGTGCGGCCACGGTCGCCGCCATGTCGGCGCCGATCGCGCCTTCATAGAAGCCCTTGGCGCCCTTGGCCGCGATGGTCTTCAGCGTCGCGGCGAGCGCGGGGAAGCGGATGACGTCGCCTTCCTTCGGCGCCTTGCCGTCGAACAGGTAATGCTTCGACGCGCCCGGATCGGCGGCGAGCTTCGCCACATGGCGCTGCCAGTCCCAGGCGACGCGCGGCGCGACCGGGAAACCACCTTCGGCGTAACCGATCGCGGCGCGCAGGCACCGGTCGAGACCGAAGCGGCCGTGCTCCTTGAGGATCTGCTCCCAGGCGTCGATCGCGCCCGGCACGGTCACCGAGTGGATCGAGTTGCCGATCTCGTTGAGGCGCTTGTCGCGCAGCGCCGCGTACGACGCCGTCGCGCCGGAACGGCCAGAGCCGTTATAGCCCCACACCGGCTTGTTCGGGTTTGCCACCAGCGCGTAGCAGTCGCCGCCGATGCCGGTCATGTGCGGCTCGACCACGCACAGCGTCGCGACCGCGGCGACCGCGGCATCCGCCGCCGTGCCGCCGTCGCGCAGAATGTCGACCGCCGCGAGCGTCGCAAGCGGATGCGACGTGGCGGCCATGCCGTTCATGGCAATCACGGGCGAGCGCCCGGGGAGCTGGAAGTCGCGGCTCATGTCAGGTCCGGAATTTTGCAGATCAGGTGGGGAGGTGGCCGCCGACGCCCTCGACGGTGAGGTCGCGTTGCGCCGAGCGCAGCGTCACGGCGAAGCCGGCAACGACGTCGACGAAGCTGATGACGAGAAGAACGAAGAACGTGCCGGTCGCCGTCGCCTTCACGAGAAGGAATTCGACCAGCATGCCGAGGAAGAGGACGAGCGACAGGCTGTGATCGACGATCGTGCGCGTGCCGATGCGCGTCGACTTCATGACCTCGCCGGCGAGCAGCAGGATGGCGAGCGTGATCAGCAGGTCGCCGACCGACATGGCCCAGTCGGCGCCCGAGACCATGTGCACGCTGAACAGCGTGCCGGTCCACGAGACGCC
>JBQCFB010000153.1:0-20127 GCA_051959715.1 Pseudolabrys sp. | reverse complement strand
CGGGATGCTCATGAGGCACTTGTGCACGTCGCGCCGCTCGTCGATCGACAGGCCCGCGAAGGGCTCGTCGAGCAACAGCACCTTCGGCCTCTGCGCCAGCGCCATGGCGATCTCGACACGGCGGCGCTCGCCGTAGGAGGTCTGCGCCAGCGGGCGCTCGGCGATAGTCTCGAGGCCGACCTGCTTGAGCGCGGCGCGCGCGTCCTCGACGATGTGGCCCTGCCGCTTCATGTCGATGAACGGATTCCAGCGCAGCGGCGACAATCCGAGCAGCGCCAGTGAGACGTTGTGCAGGATGGAATTGCGCGCGAACAGGGTGATGATCTGGTAGGTGCGGGCCATGCCGAGATGGGCGCGGCGGCGGCTCGGCACGCCGGTGATGTCCTGGCCGAGCAGCCGGATCGTGCCGGCGTCGGGCGAGAGATCGCCGGTGATCAGGTTGAACAAGGTCGTCTTGCCGGCGCCGTTCGGGCCGATGATCAGCCGCCTTTCGCCGGGTTCGACGTTGAGATTGACGTCGCGCGTGACGTTGAGGCCGCCGAAGGACTTGCGCAGGCCGGAGATGGTGAGCGCGCTCATGGCTTGGGCTCCGTCGGCGCGGGCCGCTTCTGCCCGAGCCGCGCGACGATGCCGCGCCACAACCGCGCGGTGCCTGGCACCAACCCTTCCGGCATCAGGATGACGATGGCGACGAAGATCGCGCCCAGCAGGAAATTCCAGCGCTCGATGAAGCCGGAGACCACGGTCTTGACCACGACCACCAGCGTCGCGCCGACGACCGGGCCGAGCAGCGTGCCGGCGCCGCCAGAGATCACCATCAGCAGCACTTCCGCCGACGAGGTCAGCGACAGGGTCTGCGGGCTGATGAACTGCGTGTAGTAGACGAACAGGATGCCGGACAGCGCGGTGAGCAGGCCGGAGAACAGGCAGGCCCAGAAGCGGATCGCCAGCACGTGGTAGCCGAGCGCGTTCATGCGCCGTGGCTGGTCGCGTGTGCCCATGAGCGCAGCGCCGAGCGGCGAGCGTGCGAAGATCGCGACAGCGATCATGGCGATGATGAAGACGACGAGCGTAGCGTAGTAGAAATGGTTCGCCTCGGTGAGGGAATAGCCGAACGGCGCCGGGCGGCCCTTCACGTTGATGCCGTTGTCGCCGCCGGTCAGGCTGATCCAGCGATAGGCGAGCCCCCAGAGGATCTGCCCGAGCGCCAGCGTGATCATGATGAAGCCGATGCCGCTGGAGCGCAGCGACAGCACGGCGAACACGGCCATCGCCGCGACGCCGGCCACGAGCGCCGACACGATCGCGAAGGTATGGCCGAAGCCGAGCTGGAGCAGGTAGCCGGTGGCGTAGCAGGAGATGCCGAACAGGCCGGCATGTCCGAGCGATACGAGGCCGCCATAGCCCGCGAGGATGTTCAGCCCGAGCGCGAACACCGCGTAGATCAAGACCTGGCTGGCCACGTTGACGTAGTAGACGCCCGACATCCACAGCGGCAGCGTCGCGAGCAGCAGGGCGGCAATGGCAAGGCTGATGATGCGTGCGCTCACGGGACGTGCCTGCCGAACAAGCCCTGCGGCCGGAACAAGAGCACCAGCAGCATGGGCAGGAAGAGGACGAAATAGGCGAGCTCGGGCAGGAGCGCCTGGCCAAAATTATAGATGAAGCCGACGACGATGCTGCCGACAAAGGAGCCGAGCAGCGAGCCGGAGCCGCCGAGAATGACGACGACGAGCGCCAGCGGCAGCATGTCCTGGTCGAGGCCGGGATACACGGACAGGATCGGCCCGCCGATGATGCCGGCAAAGCCCGCGAGCCCCGCGCCGAGCGCGAAGACGATAGTGAAGAGCTGCGACACGCGGATGCCGACGACGCGCGCCATGCCGGGGTCGTCGACGCCGGCGCGGATCATGGCGCCGAGGCGGGTGCGGTCGAGCAGCAGCCAGAGGCCGACGGCGATCGCCGTCGCGATGCCGATGATCGCCAGCCGGGAAAGCGGGAACACCAGCACGCCGAGCCGCGCGAAGCCGCCAAGCCCTTCCGGCGTCGGCACCGAGAGCGGATCGCCGCCCCACCCCATCAGGCAGAAGTCTGCCGCCATGAAAGAGAGGCCGAGTGTCACCAGCACCTGGGCCATCTCGTTGCCCGGCAACTGGCGCAACAGCAGCCGCTCGGTGAGCGCGCCGACGAAAGCGACGACCACCGTCGCGAGCAGCGCCGCGAGCCAGAAATCCATCTTGTAGCCGATGAGGCCGACCACCAGCGTGGCGCCGACATAGGCGCCGATCATGAACAACGAACCGTGCGTGAGGTTCGGAATCCGCATCAGCCCGAAGATGAGGGAAAAGCCTGCCGACAGCAGGAACAACAGCCCACCGAAAGTGATGCTGTTGACCGTCAGCACCAGCCAGAAGCTCATGCCGTGTTTCCGCGCCCTTGGAAGTGTAGGAAACGGCGGACACCCACCGGGGCATCCGCCGTCATCGCCTGTCTTACGACTTCAGCGGCGGATAGTCGCGCGAATAGACCGGCTGCGACAAGAACTTCTTCTCGTCGTAGGTCCAGAACTGGCTCACGTTCTGGTAGGTCTTCACGGTCTTGTTGATGTACTTGCCGTTGGCCTTCTCGACGCGGCGGACGAAGAAGCTGCCGACGACGTTGCCGAAGTGGTCGAACTTGATCGGGCCGCGCGGCGTGTCCTTGAGCTCGACCGAACGCATCGCCTTGATCATCGCGTCCTTGTCGTCGGACTTGCCGCCGGTCTTTTCCAGCGCCGCGTTGATGACCATGCCGTTGACGTAGAGACCGGCGCAATAGAAGCCCGGGTCGACGCTGTAGTCCTTGTTCATCGCCGCGACGAAGCGCTTGTTGCTCTCGGTGTCGAGGTCGAGCGTGTACGGGCAGCAGCTGTACATGCCGACGGCCTCGTCGCCGAACGCGCGCAGCAGCGCGTCGTCGCCGCCGGTCTCACCGGACACGACGGGGAACTTCAGGCCAGCCGAAGCATACTGCTTCATGAAGCGCAGCGGGTTCGAGCCGGCGAAGCCCTGGCAGACGCCGTCGCAGTCGCCGATCTGCGCCAGATAAGGCGTGTAGTCCGGCGTGACGATCGGCGGCCACAGCTTCTTGACGATCCGGCCGCCGGCATCCTCGAAGGTCTGCTGGAAGCCGCCCATCTGCTCGTAGCCGAAGGCGAAGTCTTCCGAGATGGTGACGATGCGCTTGAGCTTGAGCTCCTTGGCGGCAAAGTCGGCCATCGGATGCATGGCTTGCGACGAGGTCGCGGAGGCGCGCACGAAGTAGGGGTTCGGCTTGCGCTGCGTCATGTCCTCGGCGGCGGCGAGGCTCATCATCGGCGTCTTGTGCTGCGCGACGTAGTCGGTGATCGCCAGCAGTTCGAACGCGGCGAGCGGACCGACGATGGCGTCGACCTTGTCACGCTCGATGAGCTCCTGCGCCTTGGTCTTGGCGCCGGCCGGGTTGCCGCCGGTGTCGGCGGAGATGAACTCCACCTTGCGCCCGGCGAAGGTGTTGTTCTTCTCCTTCAGATAGACCGAGATGCCCTGTTCCATCTGAATGCCGCCCTGCGCGAGCGGACCGGTCTTCACGGTCAGCAGGCCGAGCTTGAACGGCGCCGCCTGCGCGATGGCCGGTGTCGGGAATCGGAAGGCCGCGGCGGCTACGCCCGCTGCCGTTCCGGCCATCATGGTGCGACGTGAAATCTTGCGAGCCATTGCAGTCCTCCCTGAATGCCCACGAGGGGTTTTGCGAATGGCCTTGCCCGGCCATTTCATCTATGGAAATCGAAGCCGGGCGCACATTTTCGCGATGCGCCCCGCCGGTTTTCGCATCATCGGTCAGGCGCTTGCCGGATGTAAAGCCCGGATTGCGCGTCGTTGCATCGCACACCGCCTTGCGCCGGGGCGCGCCGCCATTTCACGGCACTTCATCGTAGACAAACACCTCAACGGCGCTTGGCCGTCCGCTTCCCCGCCGCTTTTTTCGGCGGAACGACCGGCAACAGCAAGTAGGGCGCTTTCGCCCCGCCGAAATGCAGCGTCGTGGTGCCGTCGAAAAGCGCCTTCGGCCTGTTGCGCAGGTCGTCATGGAGGAATGGGCCGCAGCCCGTGAGTTCGTTCTTGAAATTCGACAACCGGCCGCCCGAGCCGCCGGGATAGACATAGTCCCTGCCGCGCACCGAGAGCGCGATGCGGTAACCGGCGGGCGCCACGATCGATGTCGGCCACAGCTCGATGTCGAGCTCGACCGTCTGGCCCTTCCTAAGCATCCGCCGCTCGTCGTGCGTGTGGTAGGGCCGGTACGGTTTCGACAACTTCTTGTCTAGCTTGCGGTGGGACGCGCGCAGCCAGCCTTGCGCGACAGGCGTGTGCGGATCGATCGCGCCCTGGAACACGATCTCCTTCAGGTCGGCGGTGAAGATGCGCAGCACGATGAAGAAGTCGGCGTCGGCGGTCGACGACGAAGCGAAGAGCTTGAGCGCCGACGGGCCGGTGATCTCGGTCGCTTCGGCAAGCGGCGGCGTGATGAAAGTGAGGCCGTCGCCCATGGCGGCGAAGGAGAGCTTCGTATTGCCCGACGGCTTCTTCGTCGTCAGCGCCATCGACTTCGGGTCGAGGTAGAACTTCGTCCACTTCGTTCGCGCGATCGGCCATTCGCTCTCGGCGCGTCCGGCGAACTGCTCGCCGGGATGGCGCACCTGAAGATAGACCTTCGGCTGCTTCGACCAACCGGTGTCCTTGCCGTGTAGGAACTTGTCGAAGAACTTCCGCTGCTGCTCGCGGCCGTAGTCGGTATAGAAGTGTGTCCAGTGCTCGATGCCGTGCGCTTCGAGCCATTTCTGCTTCGAGGCCGCGCGCGTGAAGCCTTCGAAGTTGCCGCGCGGGTGCAGGCCCTGTCCGCCCCAGTTGGCGGCCGAGAACACCGGCACGGTGATCTTGTCCCACTGCGGAGAGCGCGCCTTGTGATAGTCGTCGTCCATCGGATGGGCGGCGATCTCGGCGCCGAAGTCGCAACGGTTCTTCTTCAGCTCTTCTTCGCTCAACGTCTCGGGACCGCAGACGAGCTCGCCGTGCACGCGGCTGCGCTTGCCGCGCTCGCCGGCGCCGTACTGCACGGTCTTCACCTGCATGTCGTACCAGTTCTCCCAGAACGTCGAGAGAATGCCGCCATGGTGAGTCATGTCGCGGTACCAGTCGGCCGCGCCCTCCCACACGCACATCGCTGCGAGGTGCGGCGGCTGCAGCGAGGCGACGTGCCACTGGTTGATGCCGTAATAGGAGATGCCGTTGAGGCCGACCTTTCCGTTCGACCACGGCTGCACGCCCGCCCACTCGATGGAGTTATAGAAATCCTTCGTCTCGCGCGGCGAGAAGTGGTCGATGTAGCCTGGCGAGCAACCGGTGCCGCGGGAGTCGACGCGCACGCAGACGTAATCGTGCGGCACCCACTTCTCCGGATCGACCACTTCCCAGTTCTGATATTTGTTGGTCGAGTTCGCGGCGACATCGGGATGCTTGTCGACCATGCGCTGCCACGCGCTCGGATAGCCGTCCTGGAAGGCGAGGTTCTTGGCGTAGGGCCCGTACGTCAGGATGACGGGGAACTTGCCGTCTTTCATGGGTCGAAACACGTCGGCGCGCAGCACGAGGCCGTCTTCCATCGTGATCGGCACGTTCCAGTCGATGCGCATGCCGTCGCGATCTTCCGTGCGCTCGCTGAGCGTCGCCATGCATCGCCTCCCGTCGTTTCTTGTCGGCGCGATCTTGCAGAACGCAAATGGCCGGCACAAGGCCGGCCATCGCAATGCATTGATGAAAGTCGAGGGGAGGCGCTATGCGCGCTTGCCCTTGCTGCGCTTAAGCTGCGCCATGTCCTCGAGCACGACGCACACGGCTGCGGTGTCCTTGGCGCCGAGGCCGCGCTTCTGCGCCTTGACGTAGATCGGCTTGCTGGCGTCGAACAGCGGCGTCTTGACGCGGATCTTTTTCGCGTAGTCGCCGATCACCTGCATGTCCTTGTCCCAGACGTCGATCTTCATCGTGACGTCGTCGTATTTGCCCTTCACCATCATCGGCGCGCGCAATTCGAACACGCGCGAGTTGCCGGCGCCTGCTTTCACCAGATCGAAGATCGCCTGCGCAGGGAGACCCGCTTTCATGCCGAGCACCATGGCTTCGGCGCTGGCGACGTTGTTGATCGCGACCAGCAGGTTCGCCACGTACTTCATCTTGCTGCCGTTGCCGAAGGCGCCGACGTCGTAGACGGTGCGCCCGAACTCCTCAAACATCGGCTTGAGCCGGCGCGTCGTCTTCGCGTCGCCGCTCGCATAGAAGACGAGATCGCGCGCCTTGGCCTGCGACCCTGTGCCGCTCACCGGGCAATCGAGCATCGTGTGCCCGGCCTTGGCGAAGACCTTCTCGGCCTTTTCCTTGTCCGAAATGGTGAAGGTGCTCATTTCGACGATCGTCTTCGCCTTGAGCCTGGCCGCGGCAATCGCCCGCGCGACGTCCATCAGGGCCTGCGGCTTCGGCAGGCTGGTGATGACCGTCGGCACTTTCGACGCGACATCGGCGGGGCCGCCGGCGATCTCGACGCCGGCCGATTGCGCCTCGCGGCGGCGCGCGGCCGAGATGTCGTAGCCGACGACGCGCCAGCCGGCGGCGGCGAGGTTCCTGGCGAACGCGCCGCCCATGATGCCGAGGCCGATCACGCCGACCGTGCCCTTGGTCTTCTTAGCCATTCCGTTCTCCCGTTCGCGCGATCCTAAGTCGCCACGTTCGGCGTCCCTCATATGGATGCCGGCTTCGCTTGTCGAGTGCCACCCCGCTTTCAAGCGCGCGAACGATCGCTTATCGTCGCGGCCGAAGTTCACGGAGGATGCGTGCGATGAAGGTCGGAGTGGCGGGTCTCGGTGCTATGGGCAGCGCAATGGCCGCGCGCCTGATGGAAGTGGGCCACGAGGTTCACGTCTGGAATCGCTCGGCCGACAAGGCGAAACCGTTGCAGGACGCGGGCGCGAAGGTCGCCGCGTCGCCGTCCGCGCTCGCCGCCGCCTGCGAGGCGGTCATTACCATTCTCACCGACGGCGCGGCGATCGAGCAGGTCTATGGCGGGCCGAACGGCCTCCTCTCCGGCGACGTCAAAGGCAAGCTGCTGATCGAGATGAGCACCGTCGCGCCGAAGGTCGAGACCGATCTTGCGCCGAAGGTGCGCGCGAAAGGTGCAAGCTTCGTCGAATGCCCGGTCGGCGGCTCGACGACGCCGGCGCGCAAGGGCCAACTGCTCGGCCTCATGGGCGCCGACGACGCCGACGGCGCGCGTGCGCGGCCGCTGCTCGAGCAGCTGTGCCGCAAGGTCGAGCATTGCGGCAAGGTCGGCGCGGGTTCGGCGATGAAGCTTGCCATCAATCTGCCGCTGATGGTCGCATGGCAGGCCTATGGCGAGGCGTTCGCGATTGCGCGCTCGGTCGGCTGGGACGCCAAGCGGCTGGTCGATCTGTTCAACGAGAGTAATGGCGGCAACAAGGCGCTCAACTCACGCGCCGAGATGATCGTGAAGCTGCTCGAGGGCAAGGATCCCGGTCCGACCACCTTCGCCATCGCCAATGGCCTGAAGGATCTGCGGACGATGGTGACGGCCGGCGAGGCGCTCGGCGCCGAGATGCTGGCGACGAAGGCGACGCTCTCAGGCTTCGAGGAAGCCGTCCGCAGCGGCGAGGGGGGCAGCGACGGCGCCGCGATGACGGCGTTCTGGTCGTCGCGAAAGAAGAAGTGAAGTGAGAGCGTCATGCCCGGCCCTGTGCCGGGCATCCACGCTCTACTTGAGTTCAGATGGATAAGACGTGGATGGCCGGGACAAGCCCGGCCATGACGCAGAAAAAACAGGGGAGGCGACAATGAAGCTCTTTTCCTTCTGGCGCTCGCTCGCGACCTTTCGCGTGCGCATCGCGCTCAACCTCAAAGGCATCACGCCCGAAGTGTTCGAGGTCAACCTGCCACAGGGCAAGCAGCGCGAGGCGGACTTCGCCAAGCTCAATCCGATGATGGCGATCCCGGCGCTGGTCGAGGACGACGGCACGGTGCTCATCGAATCGCTGGCCATCCTCGAATATCTCGACGAGACACACCCCAACCCGCCGCTACTGCCGAAGGAGCCGAAGGCGCGTGCACGCGTTCGCGCCATCGCGCAGATCATCGCGGCCGACACGCATCCCTTGATCGTGCCGCGCGTGCGCGAATTTCTCGCGCACGAATACAAGATCGACGAGCCCGGCGTGCTCAAGTGGGGCAATCACTGGCACAACGTGTCGCTGAAGGCGCTGGAAACCGTGCTCTCCAGCTCCCGCGAGACCGGCAAGTACTGCCAGGGCGACCAGGTCACCATTGCCGACATTTGCCTCGCCGGGCAGGCGGCGGGCGCGACCTATTTCAAGGCCGATCTCGCGCCGTTCCCGACGGTGAAGCGCCTCGTCGACGAGGTGATGAAGATCGACGCCTTCGCCCGCGCGCATCCCATGAAGCAGCCGGGCGCGCCGGCGTCGGTCTAGGCGAGGGGCGCCGGCCTCTCGAGGTCGGTGCCCTTGGTCTCCGGCGTTACCCAGATCGCCCAGATCGCCAGCACCGCATATAGCATCACCAGCGCGCCGATATAGAAATAGGCGCGCGCGATGCCGTAATGCTCGAGCAGGACGCCCGCGATGATCGGGATCAGTCCGCCGCCATAGGCCTGCGACACCTGATAGCCGGCGCTGGCGCCGGAGGCGCGATATCGCGTTGGGAAGTTCTCCGTATAGAAGGTCGGGATCGCGCCGTAGCCGAAGCCGAACACGAAGCCGAAGCCGACGATCTCGGCGAGCGTGGCGAGCAGGAAGCTGCCGGTGTTGACGAGATAGAAGTAGGGGATCGCGAATACGAAGAACACCGCCGCCGCGATCAGCAGGATGGTGCGGCGGTTGATCCAGTCGGCGAGCAGCGAGCCGACGATCATGAAGACGAGCATGAACGCCGCCGCGATCAGCCCGATCAGCTCCGGCGTCGTGCCCTTGAAGCCCGCGGCCTTCATGTAGCTCGTGCCGAACACGAAATAGAGGAAGAAGGCGCCGCCGAACATGGCGTTGACCAGCGAGGTGCGCAGGATCGTGCCAGGCATCTCGCGCCACACCTGTGCGGCCGGCCGGTCGAGCACCACGGTCTGCGACCTGTGCCGCTCGAACACGAAACTGTCCTCGGTGCGGGTGCGGATGATCAATCCGACAATCGCTACCAGGAAGCCGATGATGAAGAAGATACGCCAGCCCCAGGATGCGAACGCCTCCGGCGTCATCGTTCCGCGCACCAGGATCACCGAGCCGAAGCCGAGCAGGAGGCCGATCGGGATGGCGAAGCCGACCCACGCGCCCCAGAAGGCGCGGTACTTCGAATGCGCCGCCTGCTCGACCACCCAGGTCGAGGCCGTGCCGAACTCGGCGCCGAACGAGATACCCTGGAAGAAGCGGAAGACGAGCAGCAGGATCGGCGCGGCGACGCCGATCGTGTCGTAGGCCGGCGTCAGCCCGATCGCGAGCGTCGAGAGGCCCATCAGCACCAGCGCATAGACCAGCGCTGTCTTGCGGCCCATGCGGTCGGCGATATGGCCGAAGATGAAGGCGCCGATCGGCCGGATGATGATGCCGAAGCCGTAAACGCCGATTGCCGCGGCAACAGCCGCGAGTCCGGGCAGCTTGAAAAAGATGCCGCCCCATACGGTCGCCGCGATCACCCCGGTGACGAGGTAGTCGTACTGCTCGATGACCGAGCCGATGATGCTGGCCAGCGCGACACGGTAGATTTGCTGCGTGTCCGGCACGCCGGTTGCGGGGGCGGGAGCGTCCATGGCGTTCAGGTCTCCGAACCGACAACCGCCGCCCTGTCAGCGGAGTTCCGGCCTTCGGGACACCCCTGTAGTGCCGCGCATTCGGTGCGTGCGAGCAAGGTGCGCCGGCATCCTGTCGTCGTGCGCATCACCGTCGCGATCGTGTCCTGTCATTTTGCGTATCGAAAATTGCCCATGGCGAAATCCGCTTGCGCCATGCGACGAAAATCCGAGTGACCGGCGAGGAGATGATCGTTGTATTGTGTGGACAGGACGGCTAAGCCGCCTAGCATGTCGTTTGCGCGACGCATGAGCGCGCATGTTTACGTCCTGGAGATACGCGTCAGATGAAGCTCGGCTTCTTCACCATGCCCATCCATCCGCTGGCGAAAGATTGGCGCCAGTCGCTGCGCGAGGATCGCGAGGCCTTCGTGCTCGCGGACGAGCTCGGCTTCGTCGAGGGCTATTGCGGGGAACACGTCACCGATCGCGCCGAGAACATCACGTCCTGCGCGATGTTCCTGTCGACGCTGGTCGACGCGGTGAAGACGATGAAGCTCGGCACCGGCACGATCAACATGCCAAACGCGCATCCGGCGGCGGTCGCCTCGCAGATCGCGATGCTCGACCATCTGCTCGACGGCCGCTTCATATTCGGCATCAGCCCGGGCGGCCTGCTGTCCGACGCCGAAGTCTTCGGCAACCTCGACTCCGACCGCAACGCCATGTTCCTGGAGGCCATCAACCAGGTGCTGGCGATCTGGGAGGGCGAGCCGCCGTACAATCTCAAGGGCAAGTTCTGGAATATCTCGGTCGAACGCCAGTTCATTCCTGACCTCGGCCAAGGCTATGTCGCGAAGCCCTTGCAGCGTCCGCATCCGCCGATCGTCGTCACCGCGGTGGCGCCGTTTTCCAAGGGCGTGACCGAAGCCGCTGCGCGCGGCTGGGATCCGATCTCGGCCAACTTCCTCATGCCGCAATGGGTGAAGAGCCACTGGCCGAAATACGTCGAGGGCTGCGAGCGGGCCGGGCGCAAGGCCGATCCAGCCAACTGGCGCGTCGCGCGCTCGATCTTCGTCGCCGACGACGAGAGGACGGCGAAGGCTTATGCCACCGATCCGACCGGCCCGTACCGTTATTATTACAGCCAGATCTATACCAAGCTGAATAAGAACGGCCGCATTGAATTGTTCAAGACGCGGCGCGACCAGCCTGACGACGAGGTCACGCTCGATTCGATCTGCGACCAACTCATCACCTACGGCACGCCGGATAAGGTCGCCGACGAGATCCTGAAATACCGCGACACGGTCGGCGACTTCGGCACGTTGCTCTATGCCGGCAAGGACTGGAAAGACCGCGAGCTCGGCCGCCGCTCCATGATCCTGCTCGCCGAGAAGGTTTTGCCGAAGGTCAACGCCGCGACGAAGTCATGAGCCGGCCGCGCGTCTTCGTCACCCAGCCGATCGCCGAGAGCGCGCTCAGGCGCCTGCGCGAAGTCGCCGAGGTCGAGGTCAATCCGGATTCGAGCCGCGTGCTGCCGAAGGCCGACCTGATCGCCGGCGTGAAGCGCGCCGACATCCTCATATCGCTCCTGCACGACACGGTCGACCGCGACGTCCTCACCGCCAATCCGAACCTCAAGGCGGTGTCGTCGATGAACATCACGCAGGACCGCATCGATTTGGCGAGCGCGACCGAGCTCGGCATCCCGGTGACCAACATCACCGCGATGGTGACCGACGCCACCGCCGACATTGCCTTCGGGCTGCTCCTGTCGGCCGCGCGCAACATCGTCCTCGGCGACAAGTTATTTCGCCAAGGCATCTATCCGGGCTCGCAGTCGAACCATCTCGCCGGGTACGCCGTGTCGGGCAAGACGCTCGGCCTCGTCGGCTTCGGCCGCATCGGCCAGGCGGTGGCCCGCCGCGGCCGTGGTTTCGGCATGAAGATCATCTACTGCGACCCGCGCCGCCTGCCGGCGGAGGAAGAGGCCAAGTTCGAAGCCGGCTATCGCAGCTTCGAGCAGCTTCTCGGCGAGGCCGATTTCGTCTCCCTGCATCCGCAGCTTTCGCCGGCGACGCGCCACCTGATGAGCGACGCGCAGTTCGCGCTGATGAAGAAGACGGCCTTCGTCGTCAACACCGCACGCGGCCCGGTAATCGACGAAGCCGCGCTGGTGCGTGCGCTGAAGGAGAAGAAAATCGCCGGCGCTGGTCTGGACGTCTACGAGTTCGAGCCGCAGGTGTCGGCCGAACTCGTCGCCATGCCGAACGTGGTGCTCACGCCGCATCTCGGCAGCGGCGTGCTCGAATTGCGCGAGGGCATGGCCAACGTCGTGGTCGACAACACCATTGCGCTGATCGAGGGCAGGCCGCCGGTCAGCTGCCTCAATCCGCAGGTGTTGAAGAAGCTGTTTTGATCGGCCTCATGGTGAGGAGCGCTGCGAAGCGGCGCGTCTCGAACCATGGGCCGCCCTCGTCCTTCGAGACGCGGGCTTCGCCCGCTCCTCAGGATGAGGGCGGGTTGGGCGCTGTGGCCGCAACTACTCCGCCGTCCACCCGCCGTCGAGCACCAGCGCCGATCCGGTCATCAGCGACGACGCGTCCGACGCCAAGAACACGATGGCGCCGGTCAGTTCCTCGAGTTGGCCGACGCGGCCGAGCTTGATCTTCGACAGCACCTCGTCGCGGAACGCCTTGTTCTCGAAGAACGGCTTGGTCATGGGCGTTTCGAGGAAGGTCGGGCCGAGCGAATTGACGCGAATCGCATGCGGCGCAAGCTCGATCGCCATCGCCTTGGTGAAGCCCTCCATCGCGTGCTTCGAGGCGCAGTAGACCGTGCGCCGCGCCGCGCCGACATGGCCCATCTGCGAGGAGATGTTGATGATGGAGCCGGGCAGCTTCGCCGCAAGAAGGCGCTGCGCCACGGCCTGCGCGACGAAAAACGCGGCGCGGACGTTGAGACCCATGATAGCGTCGAAGTCGTCGACCGTGACGTCGGTCAGCATTTTCGGCCGGTTCATGCCGGCATTGTTGACCAGCACCTGGAATGGTTCCTGCGCCGTGACCGCCTTTCGCACCGCCTCGACGTCGGTGACGTCGAGCACGAGCGCGTCGGCCTTCTGGCCGCGTGCGCGGATCGCGGCTGCCGCGTCCTCGATCTCGGCGCGCGTGCGTGCGGCGAGCGTCACGTGCGCGCCGGCCTCGGCCAGCGCGGAGGCGGCGGAAAGGCCTATGCCGCGGCCGGCGCCGGTCACCAGCGCGCGGCGGCCGTCGAGGCGGAACGAGGGGGTGGGCGTGAGCGCGACGGTCATGTCCAGTCCTTGACCCAGAAGCGGTTGGTCGCGACCTGCTCGAAGCCGAAGCCGCGATAGAGCGCGATCGCCGGAGTATTGGCCGCGACGGCTTGCAGCGCCAGCGTATGCACGCCGTGCCCGGATGCCCAGCCTTCGATCGCAGCGAGAATAGCCTGCGCGCCACCCTGGCGCCGCGCGTCGGCGCGTGTCGCCATGCATTCGACCGCGGCGAATCCTTCGTCGGCGACGCCGAGACCGGTCGAGATCACGCCGTCGCGCATGCAGGCGAAGAAGGCGCGCGGGCGCGGGATGGACTTGAGGATTTCGGCGTTGATGACGCGCCGGTTCTCGGTGATGGCGCCGAGATAGACGGCGCGCCAGGCCTCGTCCGGCTGGTCGCTCACGGCGACGTCGCGCGGCGCCGCGCGCCGGGCGACCGGCTTCATCATCGTGACTGTGGTCTCGTCGTTGCGATAGCCGCGGCGCTCGAGCCGCTCCGTGAGATCGGCCGGCTCGCTGAGATCGTAGACGCAGACCCGCGCCGGCGCCTTGTTGGCGCGGTAGCGCGCTTCGATGGCGTCGAGCGCCGTGTCCGCATCACCGCCGGTGAAGCGCACCGTCGACACCGAATTGGCCCGGTTCGAGCCGCCGCCGGAGCGCCGCCACAGCCAGCCGTCGATTTCCGCCGTCTCCAGCGCCGGCCATGCCCGCACATGCAGGCGCTCGATGGCGCGGAGGGAGGAGGGGGACGGGGGCATCGAGACGCGCTCGCTTTCTATCCCTCCCATGAATGGGGAGGGTCCGGCGCGCAGCGCCGGGGGTGGGGTCAAACTGGAATTTAAAAACAAGCCCTCACCCGGCTTGCTTCGCTCGCCACCCTCCCCCGCAAGCGGGGGAGGGATAAGAAAGATCACTCCGCCGCCGTGGCGTACGGCACGTTGCGGCCGCCGTAGCGACGCACGCGCACATTCGCCTGTTCGGCATGGCCGAGGAAGCCTTCGAGCACGCAGAGCCGCGAGCACACCTCGCCGATCTTCGCGCTGGCCTCGTCGGTCATCACCTTCTGATAGGTGCAGGTCTTGATGAACTTGCCGACCCACAGCCCGCCGGTGAAGCGCGCGTTCTTCTTGGTCGGCAGCGTGTGGTTGGTGCCGATCACCTTGTCGCCGTAGGCGACGTTGGTGCGGGGCCCCAAAAACAGCGCGCCGTAGTTGGTCATGCCGTTGAGGAACACGTCCGGGTCGCGCGTCATCACCTGCACGTGCTCGGAGGCGACGCGGTCGGCTTCCGCGATCATCTCGGCTTCGCTGTCGCAGACGATCACCTCGCCATAGTCCTTCCACGCCTGACGCGCCGCGTCGGCGGTCGGCAGGATGCCGAGCAGCCGCTCGACCTCGGCCATCGTCGCCTGCGCGAGCTTCTCCGAATTGGTGATCAGCACCGCGGGGGAGGTCGGCCCATGCTCCGCCTGGCCGAGCAGGTCGGTCGCGCAGATTTCGGCGTCGACCGTGTCGTCGGCGATGATCAGGGTCTCGGTCGGGCCCGCCAGCAAATCGATGCCGACGCGGCCGAACAGTTGCCGCTTGGCTTCCGCGACATAAGCGTTGCCGGGGCCGACGATCATGTCGACCGCCTGGATCGTGCCGGTGCCGAGCGCCATCGCCGCCACGGCCTGCACGCCGCCGAGCACGTAGATTTCGTCGGCGCCGCCGAAGTGCTGCGCGGCGACGATCGCCGGGTGCGGCCCGCCTTTGTAGGGCGGGGCGCAGGCGATGATGCGCTTCACGCCGGCGACCTTCGCCGTGACGATCGACATGTGCGCCGACGCGACCATCGGATAGCGCCCGCCGGGCACGTAGCAGCCGATCGAGTTCACCGGACTGTGTCTGTGGCCGAGGATGACGCCCGGCAGCGTCTCGACCTCGAGGTCGAGCATCGTGTCCTTCTGCTTCTGCGCGAAGTTGCGCACCTGCGCCTGCGCAAACTTGATGTCTTCGAGGTCGCGCTTCGACACCTGCGAGATCGCACGCTCGATGTCCTGCGGCGACAGCTTGAACTCCTGCGGCGACCAGCTGTCGAACTTCTGCGACAGCTCGCGGACGGCGGCGTCGCCCTTGGCTTCGATCTGGCCGAGGATGTCCTCGACGGTCTCGCGCACCTTGGCGTCGGCGGCCTTGATCGCGCTCGCGTCCAGTCCGCGCTGGAGATAGCGGGGCATGTGGTTTCCTTTCTTCCCTCGCCCCGCGAAGCGGGGAGAGGGTGGCCGCATCGTGCGAAGCGCGATGCGGTCCGGTGAGGGGCGGTTTCGATGTCCGAGTGCGCGGTGAGCGGCCCCTCATCCGCCTCGCTCGCCGCCGCTCGCTCGGCACCTTCTCCCCGCTTTGCGGGGAGAAGGAAAGCTCATTTAATCGCCTGCGGGTTGATCGGGCTTCCCGTACCGCCGGTGATGATGAGCGGCGGGCCGCAGAAGAAGAACTCGTAGACGCCGTCGTCGTGGCAGTCCTGCGCGAGCTCCTTCAGGTAGAAGATCTCGCCCATGCACAGTCCCATGGCCGGGATGACGACCCAGTGCCACGGCTGGTTGGCGTCGCCGGTCTCGTTCGGCCGCACCTCGACGCCCCAGGTGTCGGTGCAGATCGCGGCGATCTGCTTGTCCTGGCACCAGTAGCAGTTCTCGAATTTGACGCCCGGCGCGTCGCCGCCGGCATAGCCGCCCCAGTCGTTCTCGGCGTGGCAGCGCTCCATCTGGCCGGTGCGGACGATGACGAAGTCGCCTTTCCGGATCTCGACGTTCTGCGCCTTGGCGCACTTGTCGAGCTCCTCGTTGGAGATGCTCTCGCCGTCCTGCATCCAGTCGACGCCGCGGAAGCGGGCGATGTCGAGCAGCACGCCGCGGCCGACCATCTTGTTTTTGGAGTGCTCGATGCCGAGCACGGAGAGGCCGCGCGAGTCGATCAGCTTGGCGTCGTAGCCGTTATAGGTCTTCTCCTCGTAAAAGATGTGGCCGAGCGCATCCCAGTGCGTCGCGCCTTGCACGCAGAGCATGAGCGTGTCGTCGGCGTAGCGCAGCTTGTTCCAGTCCTGCTGGCCGGCAATGGCGTCGGTGCCGGTCGCCAGCATCTGGTGGATCGGGTTGAAGCGGCCGCCGAACAGGCCGGTCTGCGGGCCGGTGCGGTCGAGCGGGATACCGAGCGCGAACACCTTGCCGGTGCGGATCAGCCTGGCGGCGTTGACGATGTCCTCGGGGCTGACGTGGTTGAGCGTGCCGATCTGGTCGTCCTTGCCCCAGCGGCCCCAGTTCCGGAGCTTCTGGCTGGCCTCGGAGATCGCGTTCCGGTCCACCTTGATGTTCATCGCGCGGTTCCTTGTCGTTTCTTCGCGGCGCCGGGTTGCCCCCGCCTTCGCGCGCAATACTGCGACGGCCCACGGTGTTCATTCAAGCGGGTGGGCCGCGGCGCTTTGACAATGCACGCGCCGCTTGCTCCCATCCGGGCGCGCCGTTGCGCCAATATACAAGGGGAGGGATCATGAAACGCATTCTGTTCGGTTTGGCGCTTGCCACTTTCACGATGTCGATACTGCCGGCGAAGGCGGGGGACATCGTCCAGGAATGGGCGAGCCTGAAGGCGCCGGCCGCGCCGGCATTGAAGCCGGTCACGGTCGATCCGAAGACCACCGCGCTGCTGATGCTGGACTTCATGAAGCAGAACTGCGGCAAGCGTCCGCGCTGCCTCGACACGCTGCCGGCAATGAAGAAGCTGCTCGCCGCCGCGCGCGCCGCCAAGGCGCCGGTGATCTATTCGATCATCGCCAACTCGACGCCGGCCGACGTGCTGCCCGAGGTCGCGCCGCAGGCGGGCGAGCCGCACGTCCTGTCGGGCCCGGACAAATTCCTCAACACCGACCTCGAAAAGATTCTGAAGGAGAAGGGCATCAAGACCGTCATCGCTGTCGGCACGGCGTCGAACGGCGCGGTGCTCTACACTGCGAGCGGTGCGGCCTTCCGCGGCATGAACGTGGTCATCCCCGTGGATGGCATGTCGTCGGTCGATCCGGTCGCGGAGTATGCGACGGTGCTCGATGCCATGACCGCGCCCGGCCTGTCGGCGAAGACGACGCTCACCCGCAGCGACATGATCAAGTTTTAGTGCCGCATTATCCCTCCCCGCCTGCGGGGGAGGGTGCCGCCGAAGGCGGCTGGTGGGGGTATTCTCAATTTTTATGTGAGCCCACCCGACTCGCTGCGCTCGCCATCCCTTTCAGGGGAGGGATATGAAGGTCACACCTTCCCCAGCGCCCGCAATATCTTCCCCGGCGTGAACGGCATATCGGTGAGCGGCTGCGCGCGGAGCGGGCGCAGCGCGTCGTTGATCGCGTTCATGATGCAGGCCGGCGCGCCGGCGGTGCCCGCTTCGCCCGCGCCCTTTGCACCCAATTCGCTGTCCGCCGTCGGCGAGACGACATGGCCGCAGTCGATGTCCGGCATCTCCGCCGCCATCGGCACCAGATAGTCGGCCATGCTGCCATTGAGCATCTGCCCGCGTTCGTCATAGAGGCATTGCTCGTAGAGCGCCGCGCCGATGCCCTGCACGACGCCGCCGCGGATCTGCTCGTCGACGAGCTGCGGGTTGATGATCGTGCCGCAGTCCTCGATGCACCAGTGCTTCAACAGCTTGACGAAGCCGGTGTCGGTGTCGACCTCGAGATAGCTCGCCTGGATGCCGTTGGTGAAGGCGAAGGGCCAGCCCTTCGGCACATAGTGTTTCGTCACCACCAGCTCCGGCTGCACGCCGGCGGGCAGGGTATCGGGCCGGAAATAGACGACGCGCGTCAGCTCATCGAGCCCGAGCCGCTCCGCGCCGCTCGTCTTGTCGACGACGACGCCGTTGCGGATGTCGAGGTCGTCGGGCTTGGCCTGCAACATGCTGCCCGCCACCGCGAGCACGTTCTCGCGCAGCGCCTTGCCCGCCTGCCACGCCGCTTCGCCGCCGATACCGGCCGCGCGCGAGGCCCAGGTGCCGCCACCATAGGGCGTGTTGTCGGTGTCGCCCATGACGACGCGGACCTTGTCGAGCGACACGCCGAAGGCGCTCGCGACGCACTGAGCAACGACGGCCTCCGCGCCCTGGCCCTGCTCGGACACGCCGGTGTGGATCGAGACGTTGCCCTGCGCGTCGAGCTTCACCGTGGCGCCGTCCTGCGAGGTGATGCGTGCGCCTCCGACGCCGTAGAAGGCCGCCGATGGGTTGGTCACCTCGATGAAGGAGGCAAAGCCGATGCCGCGATAGATGCCGTCTTTCCGCAGCTTCGCCTGCTCGGCGCGCAATCCGGCGTAGTTCATCATCGTGTCGAGCTGCGCCAGCGCTTCGTGGTGCGACAGCTGCTCGAACTTCAGGCCCGCCGCCGACTGCACCGGATAGCAGTCGTCCGCGAACAGGTTGCGCCGGCGCAGTTCGAGCGGATCCATGCCGATCTTCGCGGCGGCGAGCTCGACCAGCCCTTCCGTCACTGCGACCGCGATCGGATGGCCGACGGCGCGGTACTGGCACATGACGTTCTTGTTGGTGAAGACGACGCGCGCGGCCGCCCGGTAGTTGGGGCAGGTGTAGGGGCCGCCGACGAGGTTCACCACCTGATTCGCCTCGATGCCGGACGTGCGCGGATAGACCGAGTAGGGGCCGATGCCGGTCAGGTCGTCGATCTCGAAGGCGGTGATGGTGCCGTCGTTCTTGACGCCGATCTTCGCCTTGATGCGGTGGTCGCGGGCGTGGATGTCGGTGACGAAGCTCTCCAGCCGGTCGGCGACGAACTTCACCGGCCGCTTCAGCATCTTCGACAGCGCCACCGTCGCCATCTCGTCGGCATAGGTGTGCACCTTGATGCCGAACGAGCCGCCGACGTCCTTCGTCACCACGCGCACCTGGTCATGACGGAGGGCCAGGTGCTTGGCGAACAGGTCCTGCATCATGTGCGGCGCCTGCGTGCCTTGATAGACCGTGAGGCGCGCGTCGCCGGCATTCCAGTCAGCGACGATCGAGCGCGGCTCGTTGGTGACGCCGGTGTGGCGGCCGGTGACGAAGGCCGTCTCGACGACCGCGTCCGACTCGACGAAGGCCTTGTCGACGGCGCCAACGTCGAGCTTGCGCTCGAAGCACAGATTGTCGCCGAGCGCGGCGTGGATCACCGCTGTCCCGGTATCGAGTGCCTTTTCCGCGTCGGTGACGGCCGGCAGTTCCTCAAAGGTGATGTCGACCAGCTCGCAGGCGTCCTCGGCCTGCGCACGCGTCTTCGCGACGACGGCGCACACGGCTTCGCCCTGCCAGCAGGCGCGCTCGACGGCGATCGGCGCCTGCGGCGCGGATTTCAGGCCCTTGAGATGGGTCAGCACGCCGACCCATGGCGTCATCACCTTGGCGAGTTCGGCGCCGGTGACGACGGCGATCACGCCCGGCGCCTTCTCGGCGGCCGCCTTGCCGATCGTCACGATGCGCGCGTGTGCGTGCGGCGAGCGTACGTAGGCGACGTGCGCCATGCGCGGCAGCACGACGTCGCTGACATATTGTCCGCGCCCCTGCGTCAACCGTGCGAGATTCGGCCGCGGCACCGCGCGGCCGATATAGGAGTTCGGCCGGTCGAGCGCGGTGAGGACGGGAGGAGAGTCGTCGACGATTTTCAGCTATTTTGCTCCCGCGCGCGCGATCGCCACCGACTCGATCGCGTCGACGATCGCCTGGTAGCCGGTGCAGCGGCAGTAATTGCCCGACAGGTGCGCGCGGATAGCGTCGCGCGACGGAACGCTTTTCGACTCTTTTGCGCGCGCGAGCAGGTCCTGCGCTGCAACGATCATGCCCGGCGTGCAGTAGCCGCATTGCAGCGCGTTGCGTTCGACGAAGGCTGCTTGCAGATCGGCGGCTTCCCCGGTGTCGGACAGGCCCTCGATCGTTTCGACAACGGCGCCG
>JBQCFB010000152.1:0-4759 GCA_051959715.1 Pseudolabrys sp. | reverse complement strand
CCCGATCCCCCCCGGGTTTCCTGCAAAAACCGACCTCCGCTTTACTGGGGGTGTAAGCCGCGGGGGCGCGGCGCGGCCCAGTCAAGAGCAAAAATGCTCTGATCGCTTCTGCGCCGCGCAAACGAAAAGCGGCGGCCGATGAAAGCCGCCGCTTCCACAACAGCCGCTTTGCTTTACTTCAGGCTGCCGAGCGTCAGGTCGGCGGTCAGCTTGGCGATGAAGGTTGCGCCGCACCAGTTCGAGCCGACACCGGTCGGATTGATCGCGGTGACGTTGCTCGTGCCCGAGCCGCCCGGGTCGCTGGTGAAGGCGTTGCAGTCACCCTTGTTCAGATCGGTGTCGCTGTAGCGCAGATCGAGCGTGAACACCTTGTAGGTGAAGCCGACGCCGATGTTCCAGGTGTTGTAATCCTTGTAGTCGACGCCGTTCGGGAACGCCGGCACGCCGTAGAACGCATCGCTGGTGCCGAGCCACTGGCGGCCGAACTCGCCCGAGACGTACCAGCCGACCGGGCCGATCGCCATCGTCGTGGGCGCGGTGTACTTGACCGTCGCCGACGCGTAATTGCCCCAGGCGCCGGTGTTCAGGAAGTTCGGCGAGTAGAATTCGTTGCCGCCGATGGCGAAGTCGCCGATCGTGTAGGTGACCTTGCCGTAGACTTCGTAGAAGCTGGCGCTGGCCTTGGCGACGTTGCCGTTCGGGATCGTGTTCGGGCACGCGGCGTTGCCGACGTAACAGGTGCCGCCCGGATAATAATAATACCAATAGCCCACGTCGAAGGCGACCGGACCGAAGGTCGGGCGCACGCCGCCGTAGAAGTCGATTTCGGCCGCGGCGTTGTTGGCGAACTTGATGCTCTCGCCCGAGATGCCGGCATAGAGCTGCCAGTTGGCGTCGATGTTGTAGCGCGGCTCGAAATAGGCCGTGACCGACGGCTTGTGGCCGGACTGCGTCACACCGCGCCAGACGTAATCGGTCATGAGACCGCCACCGAACGCGATGTCCCACGGCGACGGCGTTTCGACGACGGCGACCTTCTTCGCCTTCACCGGCATGTCCGCCGCAAACGCCGGCGCGGCAGCCGCAAACGCCAGCACAGCAACCAATGCAACTTTGTTCATCTCAGCCAGCCCCTTTACGGTTCGATCGGACTTCAGCCGATACAAGCGCCCGTCACCTTTGCGTACTGAATTCACCCCGGCTGCGATCGACCCGTACGCAACAGGACGCGCGTTACGGGGAATTACGCATTCGCCACTCTTGCGCGGCAAGACGAAAAGGACGGCAGTTGCTGCCTTTTTAGGCGTTTCACGCCGCCATTGAGAGAAATCAACAGGCCTGGGGCGCGCCGGTCACAATCCGGATTGCCGAAAGGCATCGGCCGAATACCCGCCGACGGCACCCTGTAAATTCAAAATAAAAACCCCGCCGCAACCAGGTCGCGGCGGGGTTGAAACGTCGTACGTGCGGGACTTAAGCCGCCGCTTTCTTCCGGTTGGCCGCAAGCCGTTCGTCAACCAGCGCGACGATGCCGTCGACGTACTTGTTCTGCATGCCCTTCTGCTTGGCGATGAGCTGCACCAGCTTGTCGGCACGCTCGATATTGGGCGCGCCGTTCTGGCGGGCGCGCGCCGCGGAGGCCGGACGCGACAGGCTCTGCGCCGCAGCCGCGTATTTCTCGAACGGCACGAGGTCGTCGGGCTTGGCGCCGAGCTTGACGCACAGGTCGAACACGAAGTTATAGACCTCGCGCGCCTCCTCGATGTTGGAGTGCACCGCTTCCTGCGCCGTGCGCATGCCGTCCTTGGTGATGCAGCGATAATTGCCGGCGAGCAGCATCGACCACTTCGCGAGCGGCGTGAAGATCGAGTCGTGCACGCGCAGCTTCACAGGCAGTTCGATCTTCGCGCCGTCGCCGGGATCGAAGCGCACCGCGTCGATGTCCTTCTCGAGGCCGCGCAGGATCTGCGTATTCTTGTCGTTCTCGAACTTCGCCACCTTGAAGTTGGTCGGCAGCGTGACGAGCAGCTCGTTGGCCTTGCCGTCCGGCGGGCGGATCGCCTGCGGGTCGGGGCTGCACAGGGTGACGAGGCCGGGATCGAAGCTGTCCCATACGGTCGGGTCGGTGTAGGCCGGCTTGAGCGCCTCGTAGTCGAGCCCGGGAATGCGCTTCACGTAAGGCAGCGGCGGCATGTTCATGATGGACATGCAGGGCCGCTTCGACTTCGCGACCGCGTCGAGGAGTTCCCGTACGCCGGGCGAGCGGTACTGAGGCTCCTGCATCGCCAGCCCGACCAGGTCGTAATCGCCCGGGTTGACGCCGGCGGCGCCGCCCGCGGTCACCTTGCCCGGCAGCTTGCGGGAATCGATGGTGACGCGCCCTTCGCGGCCCCGGATCGGCATGAACACGCGGAAGCCTTCGGCGTTGATCAGGTCGGCTTCGGCCGGCAGGCAGACGAGGTGCACGGAATGGCCGCCGAACAGGATCTTGGAGGCGAGCAGCGATCCGTAGGATGCACCCATGAGGAGAATTTTTTGCGCAGCCATGCCCGGAGCTCCTTTTGATCGTATTGAAATTGCGTAGAAAGTCGGTTCCCGCGCCAATCGCGGGACTTAAGCCGGCAATGCTAAGCGCCGCATGGAGGTGATGCAATCGGGGGGGGAATCCGGGCCGCGTCTCGGCCAAGGCGCCGGCATTGCCGCATCCCGGAGGCAGAAACGGCGGCCGCCCCCGCCAGGGGCAGCCGCCGCCAACGTTTCCCGGCCTCGCCTTACTGGCCGTCCTTGCCGCCGCCAAGCATGCCGCCCAGGGTCGACATGATCGAGGGCATCGGAGCGGGCGCGGCCGGAGCCGGCGCGGGCTTCTTAGCGGCCGGCTTGCGCGCGGCCTTCTTCTTCGGGGCCTTCTTGGCCTTCGCCTTGACGGCCTTCTTCTTCCTGGCCGGGGCGGCGCGCTTCACCGCCTTCTTGGCCTTCTTCGCTTTTGCCTTCTTACGCTTCTTCGCCATGACCTTTGTCCTCCGGAATGGTTCAACCACGCTTACCGACGCTGACGTCAGCGAGGCAGCGGGCGCCTGTCGAAGGCGCGGCGAGGCCTCGCTTCCCTAGCCGCCCGTGGCAGCGCCTGCGCTGCTTTCGGCCAGATCGCTGAGCCCTTCGGGCACCGGCCCTCCGGTCGCCCAATCGATGAGTTCGACTGTATGGACGACAGGAATGGCGGTGCCGGCGGCGATCTGCGTGATGCAGCCGATATTGCCGGCCGCGACCACATCCGGCTCGAGCCGTTCGATGTTGGCAACCTTGCGGTCACGCAGCCTGTCAGCCAGAGAGGGCTGGAGGATGTTGTAGGTGCCCGCCGAGCCGCAACACAAATGCCCTTCAGGCACATCTTTGACGATGAAATTTAGTTTGGAAAGCAATTCTTTCGGCGCGGCGGCGATCTTCTGTCCGTGCTGAAGCGAACAAGCAGAATGATAGGCAACGTTTAGCGCCTTTGAAGCGCCCGACGCCGCGAGATCGAGTGTGCACAAATACTCGCTGACGTCCTTCGCAAGCCCCGACACGCGCTTCGCCTTTTCCGCATAGGCCGAATCGGTGCGCAGCAGGAAGCCGTAGTCCTTCACGACGGTGCCGCAGCCGGAGACTGTCATCAGAATGGCGTCGAGCCCGTCGCCGTCGATCTCCACGGTCCAGGCATCGATCAACGACCGCGCCTGGGCCAGCGCCTGCTCCTCCCGCCCCATGTGGTGCACGAGCGAGCCGCAACAGGCGTCGCCCTCGGCAATGACGACCTCGATCCCGTGGCGGTTGAGCACGCGGATCGCCGCTTCGTTGGTCGAGGGCGCCAGCACCGGGTTGATGCAACCGGCGAGCAACGCAACCCGTCCGCGGCGCTTTCCCGTCGCCGGATAGACCTTGCGGCTGCGGTCGGATGGTGGCGCCGGCACATGGGCCGGCGTCAGGCTCAGCATGGCGGCGAGACGCCTGAGGCCGAGTGCCTTCAAGGCCGGCGCGAAGGGCTTGCCGAGAAGCCCCGCCACCGCCGCCCAGCGGAACAGCGACGGGTCCGGCAGGACGCGCGCCAGGAGGCCGCGGATCAGCCGGTCGGTGAGCGGACGCTTGTAGGTCTTCTCGATGTGGTCGCGGGCGTGATCGACCAGGTGCATGTAGTGCACGCCCGAGGGGCAGGTCGTCATGCAGGACAGGCACGAGAGGCAACGGTCGATGTGCTTGACCACTTCGGCCGTCGCCGGCCGGTCCTGCTCCAGCATCTCCTTGATCAGGTAGATGCGGCCGCGCGGGGAATCGAGCTCGTCGCCGAGCAGCACATAGGTCGGGCATGTGGCGGTGCAGAAGCCGCAATGCACGCAGGCGCGCAGGATCTTCTCCGCTTCTGCGGTCTGCGGATCGGCGAGTTGCGCCAGGGTGAAGGAGGTTTGCATTAGTCGAACTCGTGTCCCGGGCGCAGCGCAGTGCGAGCGAAGCGAGTGATGCGCTGCAGAACCGGGACCCCGGTTGATGGAAGAGAAAGCTGGGTCCCGGGTCTGCGCTGCAACACTGCGTGCCGCAGCGCGCCCGGGACACGATGCATGAGGTGACGCGTCATCCTAGACCCCCGCCCACATGCGGCCGGGATTGAGCACGCCTTTGGGATCGAAGCTCTCCTTCACGCGGCGCGACAGCGCGCGCACACCCGGCTCCTCGAGATGGAACACGTCGACCGCGGCGCGCACCGCCGCCGGCGCGCGGATCAGCGTTG
>JBQCFB010000151.1:0-3010 GCA_051959715.1 Pseudolabrys sp. | reverse complement strand
GTGAAGCGGAAGATGTTGTCGACGAAGAACAGCACGTCCTGGCCCTGGTCGCGGAAATATTCGGCGACGGTGAGGCCGGTCAGGCCGACGCGGGCGCGTGCGCCCGGCGGCTCGTTCATCTGGCCGTACACAAGTGCTGCCTTCGAACCCTGACCGCCGCCCTTCTTGTTGACGCCCGATTCGATGAACTCGTGATAGAGGTCGTTGCCTTCGCGGGTGCGCTCGCCGACGCCGGCGAACACCGAGAAGCCGCCGTGGGCCTTGGCGACGTTGTTGATCAATTCCTGGATCAGCACGGTCTTGCCGACGCCGGCGCCGCCGAACAGGCCGATCTTGCCGCCGCGGGCGTAGGGCGCGAGCAGGTCCAGAACCTTGATGCCCGTGACCAGGATCTGCGCTTCCGTCGACTGGTCGACATAGGCGGGAGCAGGCTGGTGGATGGCGCGCATTTCGACGGCGTCGACGGGACCAGCCTCGTCAACCGGCTCGCCGATGACGTTGATGATGCGGCCGAGCATGCCCGGGCCGACCGGAACCGAGATCGGGGCGCCGGTGTCAAAGACGTCCTGACCGCGGACCAGGCCTTCGGTCGAGTCCATGGCGATGCAGCGCACAGTGTTCTCGCCGAGATGCTGGGCAACCTCGAGCACCAGGCGGTTGCCGACGTTGTCGGTTTCCAGCGCGTTCAGAATGGCCGGCAGGTGATCCTCGAACTGCACGTCGACGACGGCGCCGATCACCTGGCGGACCTTGCCGGCGGCGCCGACGCGCTTGGCTGCGACGCTGGCGGCGGAAGCCGCGGTCTTGGCGGGAGCGGCCGCCTTCTTCGCCGGAGCGGCGGCCTTCGCGGCTGCTGCCGGGGCCTTCGCCGCCTTTGGGGCCGATGCCTCCTTGGCCGCGGTCTTCGGGGTAGCTGCTTTCGCCATCGTCTTTGCCCTTTTCGTCTATCCGTTGTTCACGCCGCTGCGAGGTCTCGGACCCCGCCCGCGCGCGCCTAGAGCGCCTCGGCGCCCGAAATGATTTCGATCAGTTCCTTGGTGATCTGCGCCTGCCGCTGGCGGTTGTAGGTGATCGACAGTCTGTTGATCATGTCGCCGGCATTGCGCGTCGCGTTGTCCATCGCGCTCATCTTGGCGCCCATCTCGCCTGCCGCGTTTTCCAAAAGCGCCCGGAAGATCTGCACCGCGATGTTGCGCGGGATGAGGTCGGAGAGGATCTCGCCCGGCTCCGGCTCGTATTCGTAGACCGCGGTTGCGCCGTTGCCCGTCGCGGCTGCGGTCGAAGCCTGCGCCGCCGGGATGATCTGCTGCGCCGTCGGGATCTGGCTGATCACCGACTTGAATTGCGAGTAGAACAGCGTGCAGATGTCGAAACCGCCCTCGTTGAAGAGGTGGATGACCTTTCGCGCGATCGCGTCGGCGTTGACGAAGCCGAGCGTCTTGACCTCGCGCAGGTCGATGCGTTCTAGGATCAGCGAGGCGTAGTCGCGGCGCAGGATGTCAAAACCCTTCTTGCCGACGCAGATGATCTTGACCTGCTTGCCGTCGGCCAGAAGCCTGCGGATATGGTCTCGGGCGAGGCGGGCGATCTGCGAGTTGAAGCCGCCGCACAGGCCGCGCTCTGCGGTGCAGACGATGAGCAGATGCACGTCATCCCGGCCGGTGCCCGTCATCAGCGCCGGGGCATCGCCGCCGCCGCCGATCGCCTGGGTGATGTTGGCCAGAACCGCGCCCATGCGCTCGGAATAGGGTCTAGCTGCTTCCGCCGCCTCCTGCGCGCGACGCAGCTTCGCCGCGGCGACCATCTGCATCGCCTTGGTGATCTTCTGCGTCGCCTTGACCGAGGCGATGCGGTTACGAAGGTCTTTTAACGAAGCCATGCTTCAAACCTGATCCCGTGCGTTCGGCTTCGTTCAAGCGAAGGTCTTGGCGAAGGCATCGATTTCCGACTTGAGCTTGGCGCGCAGGTCGTCCGACAGCGCCTTCTCCTTGCGGATGCCGTCGAGCACGTCCTTGCCGGCCGAGCGCATGTGGCTGAGCAGGCCATGCTCGAACTTGCCGACCTGGTTGAGCGGCAGCTTGTCGAGATAGCCGTTGACGCCGGCGAAGATCACCGCGACCTGCTCTTCGGTCTTGAGCGGCGAGAACTGCGGCTGCTTGAGCAGCTCCGTCAGGCGCGAACCGCGGTTCAACAGACGCTGCGTGGCGGCGTCGAGATCCGAGCCGAACTGCGCGAAGGCCGCCATTTCGCGGTACTGCGCGAGCTCGCCCTTGATGGAGCCGGCGACCTGCTTCATCGCCTTGATCTGCGCCGACGAACCGACGCGCGACACCGACAGACCGACGTTCACCGCCGGGCGGATGCCCTGGAAGAACAGGTTGGTCTCGAGGAAGATCTGGCCGTCGGTGATCGAGATCACGTTGGTCGGGATGTAGGCGGACACGTCGTTGGCCTGCGTCTCGATGATCGGCAGCGCGGTCAGCGAACCGTTGCCGTTGTCGTCGTTGAGCTTGGCGGCGCGCTCGAGCAGGCGCGAATGCAGATAGAAGACGTCGCCCGGATAGGCTTCGCGGCCCGGCGGGCGGCGCAGCAGCAGCGACATCTGGCGGTAGGCGACGGCCTGCTTCGACAAATCGTCGTAGCTGATGAGGGCATGCATGCCGTTGTCGCGGAAATACTCGCCCATGGTGCAGCCGGCGAACGGCGCCAGGAACTGCATCGGCGCCGGGTCGGACGCGGTGGCGGCGATGATGATGGAGTAGTCGAGCGCGCCGCGCTCCTCAAGCACCTTGACGAACTGCGCGACGGTCGAACGCTTCTGGCCGACGGCGACGTAGACGCAGTAGAGCTTTTCCTTCTCCGGGCCGTTGTCGTGCACCGACTTCTGGTTCAGCATCGTGTCGAGGATGATGGCGGTCTTGCCGGTCTGGCGGTCGCCGATGACCAGCTCGCGCTGGCCGCGGCCGACCGGGATCAGCGCGTCGATGGCCTTGAGGCCGGTCGACATCGG
>JBQCFB010000150.1:0-8060 GCA_051959715.1 Pseudolabrys sp. | reverse complement strand
GCCTTCGCAGAGCCGAAGGTCTAGGCCTGAAAAACACCGGACGCCGGCGCGTCGCCGCACCGGTGTCCGGTCTTCGCCGAAACGCCGAAAATCAGCAGCTACGGCGGGTTTTCACGATCACGTTGCCGTTCGGCAGACGCTTCTTCACCTTCACGACGCGGCAATCGGCGTGGTGACGGTGGACGACGACGGCCGCGCCGCGCTCCTTCACGACAACTTCGGCGTTGGCCGGAGCGATGGCGCCGAGCGCGAGCACGCCGACGGCCGCCGCCAGAATGAACGACTTCATTGGATGCCTCCTTGGGGTCTAAACAGCGGACCGAGAACGCGGCATCCGACAAAAGGTTTCGCCAGCCGCAGCAACGGCGATAACAAAACTTTTCGATTGAAACCTGGCCGGGCGATTCAGGCGACGACCCTGCCCTCGGTCACGGCTTCGCCGGCACGCGGCGGCGCCGCCGGCTTCGGCCGGTTCATGCGCTGGCGCAGGAGTTCGAGGAAGCGCTCCCGCGGCATGGGCGGCGAGGTCAGCACGCCCTGCCCGAAGTCGCAGCCCATGACGAGGAGCGCCTGAAGGTCGGCCATGGACTCCACGCCCTCGGCCACCGCCATGCTGCCGAAGCGATGCGCAAGATCGATCGCGGTCTGGCAGATTGCCGCGTTGTTGGCGTCGGTCGCGCAATTCTTGACGAACTGGCCGTCGACCTTCAGCTCCGCGAAGGGCAGCGCGCGCAGGCTCGAGAAGGACGAATAGCCGGCCCCGAAGTCGTCAATGGCGATGCTGACGCCGCAGTCTTTCAGCGCGGCGGCGATACCCTGCGCGTGTTCGATGTCGCGCACGATCTCGTCCTCGCTGATCTCGAGAATGAGCCCGGGCCAGGCGTCCGCGTGCGGCCGGCGCTCGGCGACGAGCCGGCACAGCGGTAGTTTCGACAATGCGCTCGCCGGCACGTTGATCGACAGGTGCAGGTTGAAGCCGGCATCGGCGAAAGCCGTCCAGTTGCGCAACGTTGCGAGCAGGACATGCTCGGTCAGCGCGAGCAGGCTGTCCTCGTCGGCGCCGGGCAGGAAGTCGACCGGCCAAAACATGCCTTCCTGCGGATGATTGATGCGCGCCAGTGCTTCCGCGCCCGCAAGGCATTTGCGCTTGAGGTCGATCTTCGGCTGGTACCAGATGTCCAGCCAACCGTTGCGCAGGGCTTCACCGATCTCGATGTGCGCCGGGCCCGCAGCGTGCGGGCCGGAAAAGCGGTGGGCCTCAGGGCTCGGGTCGCGGACCGTCATTCGCCGGCTCGGCGGTTTGTTGCGCGCGCGTGACCGACCGTGTCTAGAGGGCGCCCCCTTAACTTGGTCCTACGGATGAATCTCCATTTTTATTAAGCCCGAGCGGTTTTCCGGACCGGAAGAGCCGTGGCCCGGACGTCCGGATCACGGCTCCGGAAACGTCTCAATGGCTCATCTTCATGCCGGGCATGTCGTGGCCGGCGCCATCGCCGGATTTCTCGTCCGGCGCGCTCTGCCCGATCGAGCCGACAAGGAAGAAGATCTTCACCTCGCCCGCCTTCTCGAACCTCAGCGTCGCGTCGACATGCTCGCCTTTCGTCAGCGGCGCTTTGAGACCGGTGAGCATGATGTGATAGCCGGACGGCTTGAAGGTCACTGTCTCGCCCGGCTTGATCTCGACGCCGTTCGGCAGCAGCCGCATCTTCATCACGCCGTTGTCCATCGACATCTCATGAATCTCGAATCCCTGCGAGACATTGGTTGAGCCGCCGATGAGACGATCGGGCGTCGTCCCGGTATTGGTGATCGCGAGATAGCCGCCGCCGACCGGTGCGCCCTTGGGCGTCGCGCGCGCCCACGGGTGCGCGATCTTGAGAGCGCCGGCCGTGTAGTCGTGGGCCAGAGCCGGAAACGCCGCCATAGCGACGGCGACGAAAGCGATGAGAGACTTGCGCATCGAAAGCTCCTGAACTTTGATCGAGGCCCGCGCGGCGCAGCCGCAGGCGTGCCGACAGACTTGAAATTGACGAACCGGACGGTCAGGCGGCCGGCGGCCCGCGCGGCATCTGCGGGCCGCGAATGACGGGTGCAGGTGGATGCGTGAGCGGCGCCGGCGCGAGTACGGCGGCGATGGTGAGGCGCAATACCGGCAGATGAGCGGACGCGCCTGCGCCGAGCGCCGGCGCATGGCACTGCATGCCGCAACCGGCGGCGCAGGGGCAGCCATGGTCCTGCCCCGCCGGAGCAGAGCCCTCCGGCGCGGTGATGCAGAGACCGCCGGCATGAGCGGCGGCGTCGGCGGGCAGCGACAGCGGCAGGATCAAGGCCTGCAACGCGACCAGATAGGCCGCCGCGAGGGCGATCAGGCTCCTGCTGAACCGGGGCATGCGCATTGGTCCGGTTGTAATGCGCCAGCGCGGGACCGTCCACGCCGGGAACCGGGCAGGATGCAGGCTGCGGAGACGTTGCATAGTTGGAAGGCGCCCCGGGCCGACCTCAGGCCGACCGGGCGTGGTATGGTGGAGCGTGGCGAACAGCACCCCCTCAGACGGCGACCACCAGGTCGTCAGCTTCCGGGCCCGACGGCCGGTGGCCGGCCAGCCCGGCCCGGGCGGCCCGGAGCCGGACGACCTGACGGCCTATGCGCACCAGCCCGAGGACCCGGCCGAGTACCGGCACCGCATGGCCGTCAATGCCGCGGTGGCCCTGGTCGTGGTCGCCCTGATCGGCGTCGCGATCTGGTTGGCGGACACCATGGCCGACATGCGGCGGAACCAGGACTGCGTCCTGTCCGGCCGCCGCGGTTGCACCCCGGTCGAGTACGAGAGGGGCCGCTAGGCTCCCCGGAGGCCCTCGCGGCCGTGCCTGCGGGCCCGAATTAGCCAGTTTTCCCCGCAAATTGCGGCCGGCATTGAAAGGAGCCGCCCCGTTCGCTATACGGGCAGCCGACTGCCAGCCGGTTGTCGAAGGCCGCGCGGATACAGGCACGTGCGCGGGGTGGCGCGTGTCCGGGCGATTGCCAAAATCTTCCCTTCAATCAGAGAGTTACCGATGTCCACGACGTTCGACACCATCGCCAATATTATCGCCGAAACGTGCGACATCCCGCGCGACTCGATCACGCCCGAGAGCCACGCGATCAACGACCTCGGCATCGACAGTCTCGACTTCCTCGACATCGCCTTCGCCATCGACAAGGCGTTCGGCATCAAGCTGCCGCTGGAGCAGTGGACGCAGGAGGTCAATGACGGCAAGGCGACGACGGATCAGTACTTTGTGCTGAAGAATCTCGCCGCGCGCATCGACGAGCTCGTCGCCGCCAAAGGGGCCTGATGAGGGGCAATGCGACTCGAGTACTTCCAGCTCATCGACCGCGTCACGGATCTTAATCTCGCCGACCGAACCATCCGCACGGAAAACACGGTCCCTTCGGCCAGCACGGTTTTCGAGGGACATTTCCCCGGCTATCCGCTGATGCCCGGCGTGCTGCTGGTCGAGACCATGGCGCAAACGTCGGGCTGGCTCGTCGTCGCTCTCAATAAATTCGGCCGCATGCCTTTCCTCGCTGCGGTCAAGGACGCCAAGTTCCGCACCTTCGTCGTCCCCGGCATGGTGCTGGACGTGGAAGCGAGTCTCGAGCACGACGGCTCGGGCTACGCCATCACCAACGCCAAGATCACCTCCTCCGGCAAACCGATCTGCGACGCCACGATCACGCTGCGCGTCATGCCCTTCCCGAACGACGAAATCCGCCAGCACATGCGCGACCAGGCCGTGCGTCTCGGCGTGCCGAGCGTGGAGCCGGCGAATGGCTGACGGCGCGCGCGAGGCCTGGATCACCGGCATCGGCATCGTTTCGTCCCTCGGCGAAGGCGCCGACGCGCACTGGCAGAAACTATCGGAGGCCAAGCCCGCCGCCGACACGACCACCTTCGCGCCGTACATCGTGCATCCGCTGGCGCCGATCAATTTCGATCTGCAGATCCCCAAGAAGGGCGATCAGCGCCAGATGGAGAACTGGCAGCGCATCGGCACCTATGCCGCCGGCCTCGCTCTCGACAGCGCCGGCGTCAAAGGCAAGACCGAGGTGCTCTCACATATGGACATGATCGTCGCCGCTGGCGGCGGCGAACGCGACCTGTCGGTCGATTCCACGATCCTGTCCGGAATGCCTGGCGCACCCAATCCGGCTGCTTTCCTCAACGAACGGCTGATGAGCGACCTGCGCCCGACCCTCTTCCTGGCACAGCTCTCTAACCTGCTCGCCGGTAACATCTCCATCGTCCACGGCGTCACCTCGTCGTCGCGCACATTCATGGGCGAGGAGTCCGCGGGGCTCGATGCGGTGCGTATCGCGGTGTCGCGCATCGGCGCCGGCCAGAGCGACATCGCCCTCGTCGGCGGCGCGCACAATGGCGAGCGGCCCGATCTCATCATGCTCTACGAATTCGCCGGCCTCGCACTGAAGGACAAATTCGCGCCGGTGTGGGAACGCGGCGCGGGCAAAGGTGGCTTCGCCCTCGGCTCGCTCGGCGCTTTCCTGGTCATCGAGGCGCGCGAGCACGCGGAGGCGCGCGGCGCCAAGGGGCTCGCCCGCATCGCCAGCGTCGTCTCCGACCGGCGCAGGCGCCAGCCCGGCAATGTGACCGCCTCGCTCGACGGCCTATGGGACAAGGTCAAGGACGTCGTCGAACCGGCATCGACTGCCGTGATCTCGGGCGCGACCGGCGCCAACCCGGCGACTGCAGAAGAACGCGCCTTCCTGGAGAAGCACGGCGAGCTTGCCGTCCGCGCCACCGGTTCCTATCTCGGTCATGGGTTGGAGCCGCAATTCCCCATGAACCTGGCGCTGGCAACGGTCGCCTTGCAGCATGGTAGCCTCTTCCCGCCCTGCGACGCTTCGGGGCTGGAAAAGCCGATGAGCGGCGCGCTCCGCCAGGTCGTCGTGACCGGCGTCGGCCATTGGCGCGGCGAGGGTCTCGCGCTGGTGGAAAAGATCGTCTGAGGAGAGCGAACATGGCCTCGACCAAGGACAAGCTGGGCCGCCCGATCGTCGTCGTCACCGGCGTCGGCGTCGTGACGTCGCTCGGCGCCGGCAAAACCGACAACTGGAAGAAGCTCACGTCCGGCGAGAGCGGCATCCACGCCATCAGCCGCTTCCGGACCGATGGCCTGAAGACCCGCATCGCTGGCAGCGTCGACTTCCTCGGTACGCCTGACTGCACGGCGGCGCTCTCCGAACAGCTCGCCGACCTCGCGGCCGAAGAGGCCGTCGCCCAATCCGGCCTCGGCAGGCCGGGGGACTTTCCGGGTCCCCTCTTCCTCGCCGTGCCGCCGATCGAGATGGAATGGTCGCAGCGACTCGAAGTCGGCGCGCGCTCGGGCAGCAACGACAAGGTCACCTATGCCGACCTGCTGCGGGTCAGCGACCAATTCCCCGCCTATCATGGACGCTTCCTGTTCGGCTCGGTCGCCGACCACGTCGCCGAGAAGTTCGGCACGCGCGGCTCGCCGATCTCGCTGTCGACGGCCTGCGCTTCAGGTGCGAGCGCGATCCAGCTCGGCGTCGAGGCGATCCGCCGCGGCGACACGGACGCCGCGCTCTGCGTCGGCACCGACGGCTCGGTCAATCCTGAGGCCGTGATCCGCTTCTCGCTCCTGTCCGCACTGTCGACGAGCAACGATAATCCGCAGAAGGCGGCGCGCCCCTTCTCCAAGAACCGCGACGGTTTCGTGATGGCCGAGGGCGCGGGCGCGCTCGTGCTCGAAAGCTACGACGCGGCCAAGGCCCGCGGCGCGACGATTCTCGGCGTGGTCGAAGGCTGCGGCGAGAAGACGGATGCCTTCCACCGCACACGCTCGAGCCCGGACGGCAAGCCGATCATCGCCTGCATCAAGAATGCGCTGGAAGATGCCGGGCTCGCACCCGAAGACATCGACTACGTCAACGCGCACGGCACCTCGACGCCGGAAAACGACAAGATGGAATATCTCGGCTGTTCGACCGTCTTCGGCGAGCGCATGAGCAAGCTGCCCATCTCGTCCAACAAGTCGATGATCGGGCACACGCTCTCGGCTGCCGGTGCGATCGAGGCGGTGTTCACGGTGCTGACGCTGCAGGAGCAGCGCATGCCGCCGACCATCAACTACGATATTCCCGACCCGGCGATCCCGCTCGACGTCGTGCCGAACAAGGCACGCGACGCCAGGCTCAAGCACGCCATCTCCAATTCCTTTGGATTCGGCGGACAGAACGTGTCGCTCGTCGTGGGAGTCGAGCCGGCTTAACCGCTGGCTCGTTGTCATTCCCCATGCGCGCACTGAGACTGATCGGCGACCGCCAGCTCGAACTCACCGAAATCCCCGATCCGCCGGCGCCCGCCGACGGCGAGGTTCAGGTCCGCATCAAGGCGGTTGGCCTCAATCACCTCGACCTGTGGGGCTTCCGCGGCATGGCGTTCGCCAAGCGCAAGCTGCCGCTGATCGTCGGCGCCGAGGCGTCGGGCGAGATCGCGGCGGTCGGCCCTGGCGTCGCGCAGTTCAAGCCTGGCCAGAAGGTCGTCATGTACGGCGCGATGACCTGCGGGCATTGCGCCAATTGCCGCGAGGGCCGCGACAACCTGTGTGAGAACGTCGCCGGCGTCCTCGGCTTTCACATCGACGGGTTTGCGCGCGACCTGATCAACATGCCGGCACGGCTCGTGGTGCCGGTGCCGGAGGGCGTATCGCTGCGCGACGCCGCCTGCGCGCCGATTGCCTTCGGCACCACCGAACACATGCTGTTCGACAACGCCAAGCTCAAGCCCGGCGAGACCATCCTCGTGCACGCGGCCGGATCCGGCATCGGCTCGGTCGCGATCAAGATGGCCAAGGCGCTCGGCTGCACCGTCATCACCACCGTCGGCGACGACCAAAAAGCCGAGAAGGCCAAGGCGCTCGGCGCTGACCACGTCATCAATTACAAGACCGACCGCTTCGAAGGCGCGACGCGCAAGCTCACTGCCAAGAAGGGCGTCGACGTCGTGTTCGAGCATGTCGGCGGCGAAGGCTTCAACGGCTCCCTGCTCGTCCTGAAGCGCGGCGGGCGGCTCGTCACCTGCGGTTCGACCGCCGGCCCGACGGTCACGATCAACCTGATGCAGCTATTCCAGCAGCAGTACAAGATCCTCGGCTCGTTCGGCTGCCGCATCCAGAATATTCGCGACAGCCTGTCGAAGATGGCAGCGGGCATGGGCGCGATCATCGATACCGAAGTGCCTTTGGCCGAGTTCGAGAAGGGCCTCGCCCGGCTCGAGACGCGCCAGGTGTTCGGCAAGGTCATCGTCAACTTCTGAGGCGCCGATGAGCAGCATCACGCGGCGCCTGCGGCGATCGGCCAAGCGCGCCGGCGACGCCGCCGCAGGCGCGCTCGCCGTCGGCCTGCTGCGCGGCCTGCACCGCGTGCCGTTCGACACGCTGGCCAACGGCGCCGGCCGCTTCATGCGCACGATCGGGCCCTTGTTCCGCGAGAACAGAATCGCGCGGGCGCAGCTCACCGCCGCCTTTCCCGAGAAATCGCCGCAAGAGATCGAGACGATCCTCGCGGGCGTCTGGGACAATCTGGGCCGCATGGGCGCCGAGTTCGCCCATCTCGACCGGCTGTGGGACTGGGACCCGGAATACCCCGACCGCGACTGCCGGATCGTGCTCGAGCAGCCGACGATCGACCGCTTCCGCAGACTACTCAGCGACGACAAGCCGGCGCTGATCTTCGCCTCGCATCTCGGCAATTGGGAGCTGCCGGCGATCTGCGCCGCGACCTACAAGCTGGACAGCGCCGTGCTCTACCGGCGGCCGAACATCAAGGCGGTCAATGACTGGATCAGCGAGACGCGCGCGACGCACATGGGCGAGATCATCGCCACCGGCCTCGATGCGCCGGTGAAGATATCGAACGCGCTCGAACGCGGCGCCCATGTCGGCATGCTGGTCGACCAGTATTACGTGCGCGGCGTCGAGGTCACGTTCTTCGGCCGCAAGACCAACGCCAATCCGCTGCTGGCGCGGCTGGCGCGGCA
>JBQCFB010000149.1:0-3725 GCA_051959715.1 Pseudolabrys sp. | reverse complement strand
TACTGGCTGTTCTTGATGACGACGTTGCCGTCGTGCTCCTTGCCCTTGACCGGGGTGACCGCGCCGCCACCGTATTTCTCCAGCGAGATGATGCGCGTGTCGCCATTGGTCTCGTAAGAGATCGGGATCTGGTGCACGCCGAGGAACTGCCCAACCAAGATCGAGAGGAGATGCGTGGTGCCGCCGACGCGGCCGGTGAAGATGCGCGTCAGACCCTTCACCGCCTGGATCGGCGCCTTGTCGTCGACGAACAGCGCCGCCGTCCAGTTGCCGCGCGACATGATGCCCGGCAGGTCCATCATCAGTCCGAGATTGATGCCGGCGAGGTCGACATTCTCGAAGTTGCCCTGATCGATGCGCACGCCGGCCCAGGTCTGGCAGCGGTCCTCGGTCGGCGGATGCTCGCCGAGCGACAGCACGCACGGGCAGAACACCGTACAGCTGCACGACAGGGTCATCTCGCCTTTCAGCGTCCAGCTCTCGGCCACGTGTCCGTCCCCTCTTGTGTTGCCCCGATTGTTAGCGAATTCGCTCAGCGCGGCCAATGGGCGGCGAAGGCGGCCGCAACGAAGCTCAGCCCCGCCGCGATCAGCACCACGCCGACGGCATGGCTGAAGCGCCGGCCCGAGCCGATCTTCTCGATGGTCATGACGATGCCCAGGCCCGCCATCCAGACGACGTTCATGACGCCGACCGCGAACATGACCAGCATCATCGCCCAGCAGCAGCCGAGGCAGTAGAGCCCCTGCCGCACGCCGAGGCGGAACACGCCCTTCGCGGTCGTCTGCCAGTTGGCGAATAAGAACGGGAACGGCCGCTGGCACTGGTTGAGGCAGGCGTGCTTGAGCGGTGTGAACTGGTAGATGCCGGCGCCGATGAAGATCGCGCCGGAGAACAGCACACTCGCCGAGGTCATGCCGGTGTCCATCAGCGCGAGCCGCGTGAATGCGACCTGCGCGATTGTCGCGACGATGGCGTACCCGAGCCACATGACGAGATAGCCAGCGGCGAGCACGAGCGGCGAGACGATGGCCTCGCCCTTCTTCGCCGCCGTGTCGGCGATCTCTGCGTAGGTGAGGATCATCGGCCCGGCAGTCGGCAGCATCATGGCGAGCGTCATCGCCGCCCACATCAGCGCGATCAGCGTAATGCCGTGCTCCGGCACGGTCGCACCGAACAGCGGCCGGCAGATCGCCTGCACCGCGCGCGGCAGCGCATCGAGGATGGCCATGCCGGGGCCGAGCGAAGCGCCGCCTCCCATGTCGGCAACGGCGAGCGCAAGATAGACCCAGCCGAGCGCGGCGAGCGCGATCACGCAGCCGACCGCGATCACCTTCGGCCGCCCGAAGGCGGCGGCGAGCGGATGCGTCGGAATGTCGGTCGTCTCGGTCATGCCTCGCCTTCCGACCGCGTGCATAGCGTAACCCCGCCCGGCCGTGCTAGTCGGATGAGCCATGGACGCGGCGGACGCATTGACGGCGAACAAACGGAATTGCGGAGCCATCGTGGTCGGCGGCGGCCCGGCTGGCCTCACCGCGGCCGTCGCGCTGGCGCAGGCCGGCGTCGCGACCGTGCTGGCGGGCCGAGGCCCAGCCCCGGGCGACAACCGCACGACCGCGCTGCTGGCGAGTTCTGTCACCGCGCTGGAGACGCTCGGCGTCTGGCGCCTCTGCGAGGACAAGTCGGCGCCGCTGCGGACGCTGCGCATCGTCGACGACACCGGCCGCCTCTGGCGCGCGCCCGAGGTGAAATTCGAAGCCGACGAGATCGGGCTCGACGCCTTCGGCTGGAACATCGAGAACCGCGTGCTGGTCGCGGCGCTCACTGAGCGGGCGCGCACGCTGCCGAACCTGACCATCGTCGAGGACGACGCGCTCGGTGCCGCAGTCCATCCCGACCATGTCGCCGTAACGTTGAAGCCGGGCGGCACGCTTGCCGCACCGCTCGCCGTCGGCGCCGACGGCCGCAAGTCGCTCTGTCGCGAGGCGGCGCTGATCGACGTCGAGGAGCGTACCTACCCGCAGGTCGCCCTCACGGTCTGCTTTCGGCACACGCGGCCGCACAACGAGACGTCGACCGAATTCCACACGTCGGCTGGCCAGTGCACCGTGGTGCCGCTGCCGGGCAACCGGTCGAGCCTCGTCTGGGTGCTGGGGCCGCACGACGCCGACGACAAGGCGGCACTCGACGACGGCGAGTTGTCGCGCGCGGTCGAGCACGCGATCCACTCGATCCTCGGCAAAGTCGAGGTTGAGCCCGGCCGCGGCCTGTTCCCGCTCGGCGTCGTCACTGTACGCTCGTTCGCGCGCAACCGCATCGCGCTGGTCGGCGAAGCGGCGCACGTCGTGCCGCCGGTCGGAGCGCAGGGCCTGAACCTCGGCCTGCGCGACGCAGCGAGCATCGCCGAGCTCGCCGGCGAGGCGCACCGCGACGGTCACGATGTCGGCGGCGAGCTCGTGCTGGCGCGCTACGAGAAGATGCGTCGCGCCGATGTCGGCAGCCGCACTCTCGCGGTCGATCTCTTGAACCGTAGTCTGCTCACCGATCTGCTGCCGGCGCAGGGCGCGCGCGGCCTCGGCCTCTATGCGCTCGACCGCATCGGACCCTTGCGCCGCGCCGTCATGCGCGAGGGCGTCGCCCCGCGCGCTGGCCAGCCGCGGCTGATGCGCGGCGAGGCCCTCTAGCCGGTCGGGTTCCGGGGAACCGCCGGCCTCACGCCAGCAACTGCACGCATCCGGTCGGCAGGTCGATCTCGCGGGCTTCGCCGATCGTGGCCGCCACCACCTGCTCCACGGTGAAGCCGAAGATTTCCTGGGCGAACAGGCGGTCCCTGATCGCGTCCTTCGCCTCGTCGCTGGTCTTCGCCGACACCGCATAGCAAAGCCGCTGCTCGCGACCGCTGCCGTCGACGAATTTGATGATGGTCTTGAAAGGCCAGAACATGAGGCACCTCAGCGTCCAACCCCCCGTGGTTATCCAATCGCGCCGCGCTTAATAAAACCTTTCGGAAAATCCGTTTCGTTCTGGAACCGGTCGGAAAGCCGTTCGCGCTGTTTACGGCGCTGTGTCCCCGGGTTCCCGCCGATCGCGGGTCCAAGCCTGCCGGTGCGGGGGCCGACAATGGCGCGGAAACAATGTCAAATGTGACGTTTCACATACAGTGCAAATTAAAAGCGCCCGAATACCGTTGCCCACATGGAAAGACGGCGTGCGCAGCGGGAAGCCATTCGTGAAGACGCTTCCATCATTTATGGCATGGTCAATTCGGTCGACTGCGTCGTCCAGGACCTCTCGCTGCATGGCGCCTGCCTGGAGGTGGCGCCGCCGGCGAGCTCGGTGTCCATCCCGAAGGAGTTCGTGCTGTTTCGTCCGGCCACGCGATCGGTCCGCAATTGCAGGGTGATCTGGCGGTCGTTTCAACGCATCGGCGTCGAATTCAAATAGCGCGTCTGAAGCGCGCTGCACGTGCGCAACTCGGCGCACTCTGCCGCGCTGGATTTCGTCACGGCGGGCAATGAATACCAATCGACTCATTGTCGATTGATATTGCGGCGGAATTGCATCGCAAATACCGACGCGCGCAGCTTGGCCATTGCGGACGAATCAACGCAATGTAGCCGCGCTGAAAAGCAAAAAGACCGACACCCAGCGAAGGGAGCGCCGCTCATGTCCGCGGATAGCTTTAGTGCGCCTGGCGTTCGCGTAATCGTCGTTGCCAATGAAAA
>JBQCFB010000148.1:0-4981 GCA_051959715.1 Pseudolabrys sp. | reverse complement strand
AACGTGAAGATGTTCTCGCACCTCGCCAATATCGGCGACACGAAGTCGCTGATCATCCATCCCGCCTCGACCACGCACCGGCAGCTCTCCGATGCGCAGAAGGTGCAGGCGGGCGCCGGACCGGACGTGGTGCGGCTCTCGATCGGCCTCGAGGACAAGGCCGACATCATCGCCGACCTGGAGCAGGCGCTGAAGTAAGGCCGGCCGCGTTCAGGGCGACGCCGGAACCGGCGCCGGTGCAGGCTCGAACGGGGCAAGCTGGCCCTGGTCGAGCAGCATCTGGCGCCGTTTCAATTCGGCCTCCAGCAATTGCGCCTCGAGGCAGGCCTTCAGCGCGTCCGCCTTCTGCTTCTCAAGCGTGATCTGCATCGCCGCCTCGCGCTGCGGCTCGCAGGAACAGCAATGCGCGAGCTCCGGATCGTAGACCGTGCCGTCGGTCGGCAGCGAGAACGGCCGCGGCGCCTCGACCACCGTCCCGACCTTCGGCAGGAGCTTCACGGCGTTCTTGATCTGCGTCTGGATCGTCGCCGGCAGCCAGGAAATGTCGCCGAGCGAATGCCAGTCGGACGGCACGTTCGGCGCGATCACGCGGTAGTCGATCCCGGCGACGACCGTGCTGAAATTGTACATCTCCATGACCTTGCGCACGAAATAGGTCACCGCGCGGCAGGCATTGTCGTTCTGCACGGTGCGCGCGCTGACGTCGACCGAGTCCTTCTCGGAATAGGTACTGACCACCACCGAGCGCTCCGCATGCGTCAGCAGCGAGGCCTGCGACACCGACTGTTGGAACTGGTCGGACACCGATCCGATCTGCACGGAATTGTGGTCGGTCGAGCTCGCCGAGGCCGAGCCGTCCGCACCGAACGACAGGAAGCCGATGTCGAGCCCCGCCCCGGTCGAGAAGCTGCCGTCGACCTTGGTCAGCGAGTCGCTCAACTGGCTCAGCGTGTTGGTCACGCGCGCTTCGTGCACACTCGACAGGAATTGCATGAACGTCGTCTGCACCGAGTAGCGGTCCTGCACGCTGGTGACCTGGCGGTAGCGGTCGCTGTGATAGAGCGTCACCTTCTCGCCCGGCAGCAGCGTCACCGTGTAGAGCAACGGCCCGTGCTGCTTGCCGGCGAGGCACATCCGGTGCTGAAAGAGGATGCGGAATTCGAAATACCGATCCTCGCCGATGCGGACGGTCGCGCCGCTCTTCGTCTCGGTGCCATAAGGTACCCGGAGATAGCGATACTCGTACCAGATCAGGCAGGTCTTATCGGGCAGCCACGGCGGATCGCACGGCGATACGCAGCAATCGTCCTGGAACCGGCAGATCGACGCTGCACGGACCCGAGGCCGCGGCGCCTCCAGATGCATCTTGCGAGTCAGCAGCGGATTTCGGTTTGCTTGCCATGGTCGCCCCCATTGGCCGGGCGCACGCCCGGCACCCTTGGGGAGAATATTACGGGAACTTTATGGCATCTGCAACCTATACTTGTGTCTCGCGGAATATCGCGATTGCGATGGCGTTCGCCATCACTCTGGGTGCACCGGCGCTCGCGGCCGGGCTGCCGCCGGACCTCATCCATCTGCGCGACGTCGATCCGACCATTGCGCAGGACATGCGCTACGCGACCGCGAACAATTTCACCGGACACCCTCTGCCCGGTTACGAGGCCGGCGAATGCATCCTCGCGCGCGCCGCGGCGCTCGCCTTGAAACAGGTACAGGCCGATCTCGCGCCCGAGAATCTGTCGCTGAAGGTCTATGACTGCTACCGGCCAACGCGCGCGGTCGCGGCCATGGCGCGCTGGGCGTCCGATCCGCACGCCGGTTCAGATACGCGCCGGTTCTATCCGACGCTGAAGAAGGAACGCCTGTTCGCGCTCGGCTGGATCGCGGCGCATTCGGCGCACTCCCGCGGCGTCGCCGTCGATCTCACGCTCGTGCCGAAGGGCTCCGTGCAGCCGCCCTTCGATCCGGCCGCGCATTACGGCTCCTGCGCCGGACCCGCCGCCGCCCGCGCACCGGACGACAGCCTCGACATGGACACCGGCTATGACTGCTTCGATGCGAAGAGTTACACGCGCGCGGCTGCCGGCAACGTAGAACGCAAAAACCGCGACGTGCTGTTACAGGCGATGGCCCGCCACGGCTTCGTCAACTACAAGCGCGAATGGTGGCACTTCTCGTATCCGGCGGCGGATCAGCGCCGGGCCTACGACGTTCCGGTGCGCTGACTACTTCGTCAAGTGCTGCGCCACGTAATCGCGCACGCGGGCGAGCGTGTCGTCGGCGCACCAGATGGCCGTCGCCTCGGCGTCGATCTCCTCGCCGCTGACGGCGAGACGCTCCGCGATCGGCCCGCGGATCTGCGCCTTGGTCATCGCGAAGGCTTTCGGCGGCAGCATCGCCAGTTCCTCCGCCACCGCGAGCGCGTCCTCGATCAGTTCCTCCGGCTCGGCGACCTCGTCGATCCAGCCGCACTCGAGCGCGTCGTCGGTGATGTAAGTCGCGCCGCTATAGGCGAACTCGGCGAGATATTCGGCCGGCACCGCCGCGCGCAGCACTTCGAAGGCGAGCGCAGGAAACGGCACCCCGACCAGGAGCTCGGTGACGCCGATGCGGCCCGCTTCGTGACCCATGATGCGTCGGTCGGCGCAGCAGGCGAGGATCGCGCCACCGGCGACAGCATGGCCGTTGATCGCCGCGACCACCGGCTTCGGATGGAAGAACACTTCCTCGTAGAGCTTGTGCAGCGCCGGCAGGAACGCGCGCACGTAGTCGGCGCCGCCGGCACTCAGGCGCTTCAGATCGACACCGGCAGAGAACATCTTGCCCGTGCCGGTGAGAACGATCGCGCGCGCAGGATCGGCGCGCAGTGCCTGGAAGCGTGCGGCTAGCGCCTCGCAGAACTCGATGTCGAGCGCATTCGCCTTGCCGTGCTGCATGCGCACGATCGCGACAGCGTCCGCAGTCTCGACCTCGATCATGCGCCCTGCTCCACGGTGACTGCGCGCGGCAAGGCGACGGCCTCGCGGTGCGACATCTTCTCGGCGTGCACGATGGCCGCAGTGAAGACGACAATGGCGAACATCTGGTGCGTGAGCGCGAGATCCAGCCGCACGACGGACAACAGCGTGACGATGCCGAGCGCCGCCTGCGCGGTCACGACCAGCGCCACGGTCAGCGCGCCGCCGGCCCGGCGACCCGATCGCCACGCATCGATTGCGTGCAGCACGGCGACGATCCAGATCGTATAGGCGACCATGCGGTGGTCGAACTGGATCGTCAGGATGTTTTCGAACGCGTTGCGCCAGGCCGGCGTCATGTGCAGGAGGCTGGCCGCGGCCGGGATGAACGAGCCGTCGATCAGCGGCCAGGTGTTGTAGGCGAGCCCGGCGCCGGAGCCGGCGACCAGCGCGCCGAGATAGATCTGCAACAGCACCAGCCACATGATCGCCGACGCGCCGATGCGGAGCCGCGCCGGCATCTCGCCCGGCGCCTGCGCGCGGAGCTGCTGCGCAGTCCACAGGATCGCGGCGAAGATGGCGCAGGCAAGCGTCAGGTGGAACGCCAGACGGTATTGCGACACGCTCACGCGGTCGGTGCCGGCAAGCCCCGAAGACACCATCCACCAGCCGACCACGCCGAGAGCGGCGCCCCCGGCGAAGATGCTCCAGAGTCGAAGCTGCAAGGTCTTCGGGATCATGCCGCGCCACAGGAAGAACAGGAACGGCAGCAGGAACACCATGCCGACCGTGCGGGCGAGCAGCCGGTGCGTCCATTCCCACCAATAGATGGTCTTGAACTGGTCGAGGCTCATGCCCTTGTTGAGTTCACGGTACTGCGGGATCTGCTTGTAGCCGTCGAACTCGGCCTGCCAGGCGCCTTGCGACAATGGCGGCATCACGCCGGTCACCGGCTTCCATTCGGTGATCGACAGGCCGCTTTCCGTCAATCGCGTCGCGCCGCCGACGACGAGCGTCAGGAAGATCATGGCGGCGGCGGCGAGAAGCCACAGCCGCACCGGGCGAAGACGGGACATGGAAAGTTCGGACATCACGCAGCGTTCGGCTTCTCGGGAGACGGCGCGGACCATATAGTCCGGCCCGCCGCCCGGCAAATGGCGGTGGGAGATACGAGCATCATGGGAATCCGCACCCGCAAGTTCATCGGCACCGTCGCGCTGCTGGCGCTGGTGACCGTCTGGGGACTCGTCGCCATGGCGCTCGCCCAGTCCGTGCTGACCAATATCAACGGATTTGTGGCGGCGCTCTATTACGTCGTCGCCGGGCTCGGCTGGGTGCTGCCGGCAATGCCGTTGATTGCGTGGATGCAGCGGCCGGATGCACCGCGGTCGCCATCATCCTGAGGCGCCCGCGCGGGACGCGCGGGCCTCGGAGGATCTCTGACTCACAGCCTCTTCGAGGCGCGCGCTCCTCAGGGTGACGGGAAAGTCAGATCAGGCCGCGTTGACGCGGCGGAAGCCGTTCCACATTGCCGTGCCGGCGCCCGACATCAGCACCTTGAGATAGCGCTGCTGCTGGTACTCGCCATTGACCGATATGCGCGGCAGCGCGGTCAGATGGTCGCGGTGCGCGCGGAACAGCACGCCAGGCCGCGTCGTCACCGCCGTTCTGAAACCGAGCTCGGCGGCGATGCGGAATTCGCGCGGGCCGGCGGACGTCGAATCCCCGACCGGATAAGCGAGATGCTCGGGGCGAACCCCGAGCGCGGCGTGCAGCACGGCGCGGCTCTGCTCCATCTCGGCGCGCGCCGCGGCATCGTCCTTCACCTTCCTGAGCATGGGGTGGTTCACCGTGTGCGCGCCGATCGTGCACAACGGGTCGGCCGCCATCTGCGACAGCTCGTCCCAGTCCATGCAAAGCTCGCGGCACAACGCCGCCATGTCGACCTTGTAGCAGGCGCAAAGGTCGCGCACGGTGCGGCGGACCTCATCGTCGGTCTTCATGCTGCGCAGATAGCCGTA
>JBQCFB010000147.1:0-2868 GCA_051959715.1 Pseudolabrys sp. | reverse complement strand
GATGATGCCGCGCAACTCGCCGCGCTTGACCGAGAAGTCGATGTTGTTGTTGGCGACGATGCCGCCGTAGCGCTTCGTCAGCCCCGTCGCCTCGAGGATCATCTCGCCGTTATTGGCGGGCTTGGGCCTTCGCGGCGAAGGCACGAATTCGACGACCGGCGTGTTGTTCGCGGTCGCTGCCGCAAGCGAAGCCGCCGCGACGGCGTTCGGATCGCTCTCGGCCGCCTCGCGATGCGCGCGCGTCTGTCCGGTTGCGAGCCGGTACAGCGAGGCGAGCCCGCCGACGATGCCGTGGCGCAGGAACACGACCAGCAGCACGAAGACGATGCCGAGCACCAGCTTCCAGGTGGCGCCGAGATGCAGCGTCGTCTGGAAGAAGTCGGAGAGATAGAGCCACACGGTGGCGCCGACCAGCGGTCCGAACAGCGTGCCGGCGCCGCCGATCGCGGTCTGCATCACGAGCTGGCCCGACGTATCGAACATGAAGGCGTCGGGCGGCATGAAGCCCTGCATGAAGCCGAGCAGGCCGCCGGCGAAGCCGGCATAAGTCGCGGCAATGACGAAGGCCGTGAGCTTGTAGCTGTGGATGTTGTGGCCGACCGCGGCGGCGCGCAGCGGGTTGTCGCGGATCGCGGACAGCACCGCGCCGACCGGCGAGCGCACAATGCGCAGCGCGATCACCAGACCGACGAAGTACCAGAACGCAAGGAAGCCATACATCGACCAGTCGGTGTTGAACTTCATCACGAACGAGCCGAGCGTGATCGAGGGCGTCGGCACGCCCGGCAGGCCGTTCTCGCCGCCGGTGAAGGCCGACAGCGGATTGAACTCGACGAAGAAGAACACCTCGGCGATGGCGACCGTGATCATCGCGAAGTAGATGCCGGTGCGGCGGAGCGCGATGAGCCCGATCAGCCAGCCGACGACGCCGGCGACGAAGGCGCCGATGAACACCGCGGGGATCGTGTAGGGGAAGTCCAGCTGCGTCAGCAGATAGGCGGCGAACATGCCGCCGGTGCCGAAGAAGGCGGACTGGCCGAACGACAAAAGCCCGGTGAAGCCGAACAGGATGTCGAAGCCGATGCCGAAGAGGCCCCAGATCAAAATGCGGTTGATCGTGGTCGGCGAGAAGCCGAGATGCGGCAGCACGAAGGGCGCGGCGACGAGGCCGACCGCCGTCAGTGCTTCCACGAGAAGAGGACGTTTTCTGACCATCTGACGAGCGCCCTATTCGCGTCCGGCGGTGCCGAGCAGCCCGTAGGGACGCAGCACGAGCACCAGCGACATGGCCGCGAACAGCATGACATAGGCGTAACCGGGATTCAACATCGAGGTGATGCTGATGATCTCGCCGGCGATGAGGCCGCCGAGCACGGCGCCGGGGAACGACCCGACGCCGCCGATGACGACGACGACGAAGGTCTGCACCAGGATCGATTCACCGACGTCGGGCGCGATCGACACGACCGGCGCGTTGACGATGCCGGCGAAGCCCGCCGCCATGGCGCCGATTCCGAACACCAGCATGAACACCTTGTAGACGTCGATGCCGAGCGCATCGACCATGACCGAGTCCTCGATGCCGGCGCGCACGATCATGCCGATGCGGGTCCGGTAGAGGATGATGTAGAGCACGACCAGCGCCACCGCGACGATGCCGAGCAGCGCCAGGCGGTAGGTCGGATAGAACATGAAGCCGAGATTGACGATGCCGCCGAGCCCCGGCGGCGGCGGCACGATCTTCGACAGGCTGCCGAAGAAGAAGCGCACCGCCTCGACGAAGACGATGCCGAGGCCGAAGGTGACGAGCAGCTGGTCCTCGTGCGGGCGGCCGTAGAAGGTGCGGATGATGCCGCGCTCGACGACGATGCCGACCAGCATCACGAACAAGGAGCCGGCGATGACCGCGACGATGAACGATCCCGTATAGGAAAAGGCGAGCCAGCCGGCGTAGCCGCCGAGCATGAACATGGCGCCGTGCGCCAGGTTCAGGACGCCGAGCGTGCCGTAGATGATGGTCAGGCCGGAGGAGATCAGCGCGAGCAGCGCGCCGAGCACCAGCCCGTTGAAGCATTGCGAGACGAAGTTAGCCCAGTTGATCAAGTCAGACCTCGGTTGCGGACGACGTGTCCCGGGCGCAGCGCAGCACGCAAGTGATGCGCTGCAGACCCGGGACCCCGGTGGCTTTTTCAGGAACCGGGCCCCCGCATCTGCGGTGCAGCGCTAGAGGCGCTGCACCGCGTGCGGGGAACAGGTCATCAGCTCAGGTGTAGTCGCCGAGCTTGCAGCCGAAGGCGTCGGGCTTCTGCATCAGCGGCGCGCCGGGCAGAACCTCGAGCACTTCCCAGTAGTCTTCCTTGTTCTTCATGTCCTTGGGCGCCTTGCCCTTGACGATGACGACCGGACGGACGAGCTGGTGGTCTTCGGGACGGAAGTGCACCTGCCCGACGGTGGAGTCGAAGGTCTCGCCCTTCTCGTACTGCTTGATCACCGCCGGCGGATAGAACGTGCCCGCTTCCGACACCATGCGCGCCCAAATCGCGAACGACATGTACGAGTTGTTGGCGCCCCACTCCGGCATGTAGCCGTACTTCTTGCTGAACGCCGCGTTGAACGCCTTGGCGAGCGGGAACTTGTCCTCGAGCGTCCACCAGTAGTCGGTCGCGGCGTAGACACCCGCGGTGAGCTCCGGTCCCACTTCCTTGGCGAGGAACGGGATCTGATACGGGATCACCATCTGCATCTTCGGCGTCAGGCCGAACTGCTTGGCCTGCTGCACCGAGAGAACGGCGTCACGGCCCCAGTTGACGTTGACGATGACCTCGGCGCCGGAGTTGGCGATGTTGGTCAGGTACTGCGAGAAGTCCG
>JBQCFB010000146.1:0-2424 GCA_051959715.1 Pseudolabrys sp. | reverse complement strand
GACGGGACCATCGATGAAATCGAAGCCGCTCTTCTTCGCCGCCTCGAACAATTCGCGCGCGATCTCGGCCGAGGCGGTGGTGTGATCGACGAAGATCGTGCCTTTGCCCATCGCCTGGAAGGCGCCGTCCTTGCCGAGCGTGACCTCGCGCAGGTCGTTGTCGTTTCCGACGCAGCACATCACCAGGTCCTGGCCTTGCGAGGCGGCCTTCGGCGTCGCGGCGGACTTGCCGCCGTACTGCTTGACCCACTGCTCCGCCTTGGCGGCCGTACGGTTATAGACGGTGACCTCGTGGCCGCCCTTGTTCTTCAAATGCCCGGCCATCGGATAGCCCATCACGCCTAGACCGAGAAATGCCACTTTCGCCATCATCGTTCTCCTTCGAAATTCGCTGTGTCGGTGAGTGTCATTGAATATGGACGTTGAGCTCTTTGGCGAGCTTGCCGAACTTCTCGTCGTCGCTCTTGATGCGCGCGGCGAACTCATCCGGAGACAGGATCAGCGGCATGAGGCTGCCGGAAACGTTCACCTTCGCCGCGACCTCCGGCTTCTTGAGCTCCGCCTGCACGATCGTGCGCAGCTTGTCGATGATCGGCTTCGGCGTGCCGGCCGGTGCGAACAGGCCGAGCCAGATGTCGACGGCGTAGCCGGGATAGGTTTCGCCGATCGTCGGCACGTCCGGCATGGCCTGCGACCTCGCTTTGCCGCTGACGGCGAGCGGGCGCAGCGTGCCCGCCTTGAACTGGCCGGCGCTCTCGCCACCGGCGAACAGCACCTGCGTCTCGCCGGCGATGGTTGCCTGCATGGCGGGCGAGCCGCCGCGATACGTCACATCGAGAACCTTGAAGCCGCCGCGCTGCTTCAGTTGCGCCATGGCGAAGAAGTGCTGGCTGCCGACGCCGCCGCTGGCGAAGGCAAGTGGCGGGTTGGCCTTCTTGGCGTATTCGATGAATTCCGGCAGCGTCTTCACCGGCACCTTCGGGTTGACCGCCAGCACGAACTGATTGGTTGCGACCGAGGTGATCGGCACAAGATCCTTCATCGGGTCGAAGCTCATCTTCGCGTAGACGTGCGGATTGATGACGATGCCGCTGTCGGCCGCGAGAATGAGCGTGTAGCCGTCCGGCGGCGACTTGGCGGCTGCTTCGCCGGCAATGTTGCCGTTCGCGCCCGTGCGATTCTCGATCACCACCGGCTGTCCGACCGCCTGCGACAGGTAATTGCCGACGAGCCGCGCCACGACGTCCGGCGCGCCGCCCGGCGGGATCGGCACCAAAATCTTGATCGCCCGGTTCGGATAGGCATCCTCGGCCGCAGCGGGCAGCGCGGCGCCCAGAATGGCCGCCAGTGCCATCGCGCAGAGAGAAAATGTCCTCATCCCGTATCCTCCCTATTTCTTGTCGCCCACGCCTTCCCGGCGTTTCACACGTCGTACCAGATATTCGAAGTTGATGGCGAATTGTTCCGGCCGGCCAATGTCGTTTTTCAGCTTGTCGATGTCGCCACGCGGAAATTCGGGGGCAGGTTCTCCGGCAGCCTCCGCCACGAGCTGCACCATTGCCGCGTTCTCGAGCATGATCGCGCCGATGACGGTCTCTGCGACCGTCGCGCCGACAACCACCGCGCCGTGGTTCTTCAGCAAGACCGCGCGGTGCGGTCCCAGCGCGCGCGCGACGCCGGCACCCATCTCCGTTGTGCGGATGAGATTGATCGTGTCGGTATAGAGGCCGAGCGCCTCATGGAAGAGGGCGCCGGGCTGGCTGTAAGCGCGCATCGGCCTGCCCGTGGCTGACAGAGCGACGGCATACGGCGGGTGCGTGTGCAGGACACAATTGACGTCGGCGCGCTGCTTGTAAATTTCCGAATGGATGTAAACTTCGCTATGCCGGCGCGCCGTGCCTGCGACGACATGGCCATCGAGGTCGATCGTGAGGATGTTGTCGGGTGTAATCTCGTCGAGGCCGACGCTGTGCGGCTTCATGAAGAACAGGAAGTGCTCGTCGGGCAACCGGAACGAGATATGGCCGCGGGTGAAATCGTCCTGACCTTCGGCGACCAGCACTTTGCCGGCCCAGATGAGTTGTTCCTTGATGTCGTCGTGCGTCATTCGGCTACTTCTTCGGGCGGGAGGGGTATCGGAGGCGCAAACTGGCACCGCCTCGCGCGGCGCTCAAGCCCGCATTGACGCCCCTGCGGGCATGCCTATGGTGGCGGCCGAATGGAACGAGGTACGTCGCGATGGCGGTCACGAAAGAGCAGGTTCTGGCGGCACTGGGGCAGGTTGCTGCCCCGAACGGCGGCAGCCTGACCGAGGCGCGCGTTCTGTCCGACATCGTCGTCAGCGACGGCAAGGTGTTCTTCTCGATTACCGTTGGCGCCGCGGACGTGAAGGCCTGGGAGCCGGTGCGAAAGCGCGCCGAGGAC
>JBQCFB010000145.1:0-2513 GCA_051959715.1 Pseudolabrys sp. | reverse complement strand
CTCGGCGTGCTCGACGGCATGCAGGCGGTGACGCATGATCCGAAATATCGCGCCACGGCCTGGCTGCGGCGGCGCGCCAAGCTCGGCGTGTCGCTGCTCACGCCGGACTGACATGCGAACGGGCCCGCCGGTGTGCGCGACGGGCCCGTCCGGTTGCCTCGTATCAGGTCAGTAGAGTTCGTCGACCACCGTGCTCGACGCCGGGTCGACCACGAGCATGCGGTCGCCGACCATCGTGTACTCGTAGCCGCGCAGCGCCGGCGCTTCGTAGATCACCTGCTGCGGCATGGCATAGACCGGCACCGAGGCTGGCAGCGCCGCGCCGACGCGGTAGTCGACGCGCTCGGTCACCGTGCGCGAGGGGCGCTCGACGCGGATCGTGCGCAGCACGTCGTGGCGCTGGCGCGTCGTCAGCCGCACCTGCGTCAGCGGCGCGCGGTGAATGACGCGGCGCTCCGGCGCGGGCTGCACGATCGTCTCGGTCTCGACGCGCGGCGCCGGTGTCACGATGCGCTGCTCGATAATGGGTGCGCCTTCGTCCTCGACCACCACGCCGGGCGCCGGCGCGACATAGGCCGGCGCGACGTAGGTCGGAGCCGGTGCGACGGCGACGGGCGGCGCGATGTAATCGGGGTCGGTCGTGTACACCGTCTGCGCGCTGGCGGCCGCCGTTCCCGCGAGCAGGGCGCCGGCGAGCGCGGCCAATCGAATTGTATGCGTCATGATGGTCCTCCTTCCGAATGCCGCGGGGGCTCCGAAGACACCCCCGCTGGTCCGAAAGGCGAACGTCCGGTGCCGGGCCGCGTTCCTGCGCCACGGTTCCGCTGGCGGGGTCTTATTGGGGCGGGGTTGAGACCGGAATGCGATGATCGAACAGGCGAATTCCGGCTGCGGACGCGCGGAATGCGGCAGTTGCGAAGCAGGGGGCCCATCCCTATAGTCCGCGCCGTTCCGGTCGGGGCGTGGCGCAGCCCGGTTAGCGCGCTTGTCTGGGGGACAAGAGGTCGTGGGTTCGAATCCCGCCGCCCCGACCAGAAGTCCCCCTCGTCGGTACTCCAGGGTTCTCCATCGCGCCTTCGCGCATGACGCGGGTCCGTTGAACGCAGCCGCGAGCGGTACTCCATCCCCGGCGAATCCTAACGACCGCAGGCGCGAAACTTTCAATTGGAAATAAAAATACCGTAACCGGGTTCAGAGCCCGTTTCTTCGCGCGCGCCCATAATCGGCCTCCGGAATTGGAATGACGGAGGTTGCGATGCTCAAGCGCTGGATGCCGGTCCTCGTCGTCGACGACAGTCTGACCATGTGCGCGATCATGCAGCAGCTGCTGCAATCGCTCGAATTCAACGACGTGCAGATGCGGCGTTCGGCAACGGAAGCGATCAACGAGCTCAAGCGTCGCGAATACGGCTTCGTGCTCTGCGACGTCGACATGCCCTCGATCAACGGGTTCGAGCTCGTGAGCATGATGCGCCACGACAAATTCCTGCGCGACGTTCCGGTCATCCTCACGACCGCGTATCCCGAATTGATCGCGCGCTCGCTCAAGAGCGGTGCGCCGTTTCCGGCGAGCGGATTCATCCTCAAGCCCTTCACTGCGCTGGATCTGCGGGACAAGCTGTCCGAGGTCATCGAGTCCTCGTATCAGCGGAAGGAACTTCTGCCGCGACGGTTCGCGCGTCTCTCCGGTTTCGAGACAATCTGACCGCAACCGCTCGGCGCGCGAGGCGTTCCAGCGACGGAACGTTGCGCCCCGGTTCGCATTGCCTCCCGGTACCTTAGGGAGGCACTTTCATGAAGCTCATTCTACCGGCAATGGCCGTGCTGGCCGCCACGCTTCTTTGCGCGCCCGCGCAGGCGCAGACCTCGTCCGAGCAGGCGGGCCAGCAGGCCTGCGGCAACGACGCCTTCTCGCTTTGCGGCGACGCGATCCCGGATCGCGGCCGCATCGAGGCCTGCCTGCGCCGCAACTATTCGCGCGTGAGCGCGGGCTGCAAGGCGTACATGGCGAGCTTCGGCAGGTCGCATCGCGTGGCGCGCGCGGAGCGGCATCATTACCGGCACGGGCGCACGATGCGCCGCCATCACGTGACCCATCACAAGACCACGCGCCACCACACGAAACGTCGCCATCACACGGACTGACGTTCAGCGCTCCGCGGCGCGGCGGAACGGGCCGCGCCAGAGGGCGACGAGGTAGAGCGCGGCGCCGCCGACATAGACAGCGGTGTAGCCGCCGATGAAGCCGACAATGCCCGCGCCGGCGACGATTGTCGCGACGGTCATCGCCGCCATTGCGGCGGCGAGCGCCGTGGCGATGCGCGCAATGTCGCGGAAAAAGCCGGTGTGCAGCAGGAGATTGCTGGCGACGTTCTGCGCCAGGTTGGCGATGAGCAACACGACCAGCAGTTTGGTCGCCATGGGCGGCACGGTCGCGGCATGGCCGAGCAGCAGGGCGAACAGCCTGTCGCCGGCGAACAGCAGGATCGCGCACAGCGCCAGCGTCGGGACCG
>JBQCFB010000144.1:0-3807 GCA_051959715.1 Pseudolabrys sp. | reverse complement strand
AGCCGCTCGTGGATGAAACGCAGGAGCTCGAACTGCTTGCGCGTCAGCATCGTCACTTTTCCCCGGTCGCTGGCCCGCCCCATAGGCCCGATTCACGTAAGGGTAGGGGCAAGTCAGAAACAAATCATGAACGGACACTATCTGTTCGATATGTGTTCCGCAACCATTTAATTTGAGGTGAAGACGCCGAAACGACGCTAAAGCGCGAGGTTCAGGACGATGCAGGGCGAGCCGGCTGCCGCTGCCGGGGCGTGCGGAGGCCGAATCACGAGGCATCCGGCGCGCGATAGGTGCGCCATCAGCGACGAATCCTGAGAGGATACAGGAGTCGCGATCGGTCCGTCGGGGCCGAAGGTCAGGGTCGCCCGCAGGTAGTCCTCGCGCTCGTCGTTTGCCGGCAGGTCGCGGCCGAGGCGGGCGGTCTCGCGCGGCCGTTCGATGTCGGCCCGTCCTGTCAGGCGGCGGATCAGCGGCACAAGGAACAGCACGCTGCACACATAGGACGACACAGGATTGCCCGGCACGCCGAGCACCTGGAGGCGGCCGAGGCGGCCATGCATCATCGGCCGGCCGGGGCGAAGCGCGACGCGCCAGAAGGAGAGGTCGAGCCCTTCCGCATGAAGCGCCTTCTGCACCAGATCGTGCTCGCCGACCGAGGCGCCGCCGGTCGTCACGAGGATGTCGGCGCCCCAGTCGCGCGCGCGGCGGATGTGCGCCGCGATGTCCTCGAGCGTGTCGCGTGCGATGCCGAAGTCGCGCGCCTCGGCGCCTTCCGCGCGGGCCAGCGCAACGAGCGCAAATCCGTTCGAATAGACGATCTCCCCCGGCTTCGGCGCGCCGCCGGGCATGACGAGCTCGTCGCCCGTGCCGACGATCGCCACCTTCGGCCGGCGGTGGACCTCGATCCGCGGATAATTCATCGAAGCGGCGAGCATCATGTCGCGGTCGTCGAGCCTGCGACCGCGCGAGAGCAGCGCCTCGCCCTCGTTGAAATCGATGCCCTTGCGGCGGATGTTCTTGCCCTTGATGCCGGAACGCTTGATGACGACGCGGTTCTCCGTGCGCTCGGTCACCTCCTGGACGACGACGCAGTCTGCGCCGTCCGGCACAACGCCGCCGGTGAAGATGCGCGCAGCCTGGCCGGCGCCGACCGTGCCTTCGAACGGATGGCCGGCGGCGACCTCGCCGATGATCGTCAGGGTCGAGGGCTCCTGCGCTGTGTCCTGCGCGCGAACGGCGTAGCCGTCCATCGCCGAGACGTCGTTCGGCGGCTGCGTGCGCTTGGCCGCGAGATCGGTCGCGAGGACCCGGCCGAAGGCGTCGTCGAGCGCGACGGCCTCGGTCGCCAGCGGCTCGGCGCCGGCCAGCACCTGCCGCAACGCGTCGGCGACCGGCATCAACGGCATGTCAGGACTTCTCCGCCCGGTAGTCGCCCGACTTGCCGCCGCGCTTCTCGAGCAGGCGGACGCCCTCGATGCGCATGCCTTTCTCGATCGCCTTGACCATGTCGTAGATGGTCAGGCACGCGACCGAGACGGCGGTCAGCGCCTCCATCTCGACGCCGGTCTGGCCGGTGACCTTCACTGTCGCCTGGACGCGGTAGCCGGGCAGCGCGTGCTCGGGATCGATCTCGATCTCGACCTTGGTGATCGGCAGCGGGTGGCAGAGCGGGATCAGCGAGTGCGTGCGCTTGGCCGCCATGATGCCCGCGAGCCGCGCAGCGCCAAGCACATCGCCCTTCAAGGCGTTGCCCGCGATGACGCGGTCGAGCGTCTCCCTGCGCATGATGACATGGCCTTCGGCGACCGCGACGCGCTCGGTCTGCGGCTTGCCGGAGACGTCGACCATGCGGGCTTCGCCACGCTGACTGATATGGCTGAGTGCGGGCGCCGGCGCAGGCGGCGAGGGCGCTTTGCGGTTCCGCGAAGACTTGCCGGTCTTGCGCGCCATGGCCGTTACTCCGCGGGTGCCGTCTGGCGCGTCAGCAGCGCGCGGGTGGCGTTGGCGACGTCGGCCTGACGCATCAGGCTCTCGCCGATGAGGAAGGTCGAGACGCCGATCTTGGCGAGGCGGGCGAGGTCGGCGGGCGTATGGAGGCCGCTCTCGCCGACGACGATGCGGTCTTTGGGGACGCGCGGGGCGAGCCGCTCGGAGACAGCAAGGCTGGTCTCGAAGCTGCGCAGGTCGCGATTATTGATGCCGATCAGGCGCGATTTCAGGCGCAGGGCCCGCTCAAGTTCATCTTCCTGATGAACTTCAACCAAAACATCCATCCCGTACCCGAAAGCGGCACTTTCGATCTCGGCTGCGGCGCTATCGTCGATCCCGGCCATGATGATCAGGATGCAGTCGGCGCCCCAGGCGCGCGCCTCGGCCACCTGGTAGGGCTCGTAGAGGAAGTCTTTGCGCAGCGCCGGAAGGCTGGTGGCGGCGCGGGCCTGAGTCAGGAATTCGGGTTTTCCCTGGAACGAGGGCGCATCGGTCAGCACGGACAGGCACGTCGCGCCGCCCTGCTCATAGGCCGTCGCCAGCGCCGGCGGGTCGAAGTCAGCGCGGATCAGGCCCTTCGATGGGCTCGCCTTCTTGATCTCGGCGATCAGCGCGTAGCCGCCGCCGGCGATCCTGCGCTCGATCGCCTTGAGGAAGCCGCGCGGCGCGCCTTGCGCCTTCGCCTCGGCCTCGATCACGGAGAGCGGCTTGGCGCGCTTCGCCGCGGCGATCTCCTCGCGCTTGTAGGCCTCGATCTTCGTCAGGATGTCGGCCACGTCAGTCCTCCGGCGTGGCGTTCGACACGGCGATCCGGCGGTCGAGGCGGCCTTCCGCTTCGCCGCTGTCGATCGACTTGGCGGCGAGCGACGCGCCTTCCTTGAGGTCTTTGGCCTTGCCGGCGACGACGAGCGCGGCCGCGGCATTGAGCACCGCGACGTCGCGGAACGCTCCGTCCTTGCCCTTGAGCACGTCGAGCAGCGCCCTTGCGTTGTGATCGGCATCGCCGCCGCGCAGCGCCTCGGGCTTTGCTTTCTTGAGACCGGCGTCTACCGGTGAAATCTCGAAGGTGCGAACCTTGCCGCCCTTGAGCTCGGCGACCGCGGTCGGCCCGGCGGTGGTGATCTCGTCGAGGCCGTCGGAGCCGTGCACGACCCAGATCGACTCCGAGCCGAGATTGTTGAGCACCTGTGCCATCGGCTCGATCCAGTGCCGCGAGAAGGTGCCGATCATCTGCTTCTTGACGCTCGCCGGGTTCGACAAAGGTCCGAGCAGGTTGAAGATCGTGCGCGTGCCGAGCTCGACGCGGGTCGGGCCGACGTTCTTCATCGCCGGATGATGAGCCGGCGCGAACATGAAGCCGATGCCGGCGTCGCGGATGCAGCGGCCGACGCCGTCGGAATCGAGATCGATCTTGACGCCAAGCGCCTGGAGCACGTCGGCAGCGCCCGATTTCGACGACAGCGCGCGGTTGCCGTGCTTGGCGACCGGCACGCCCGCGCCAGCCACGATGAAGGCCGCGCAGGTCGAGATGTTGAACGAGCCGGAGGCGTCGCCGCCGGTGCCGACGACGTCGATCGCGTCGCGCGGCGCCTTCACGCCGAGCATCTTGGCGCGCATCGTCGTCACCGCGCCGGTGATCTCGTCGACCGTCTCGCCGCGCACGCGCAGCGCCATCAGCAGGCCGCCCATCTGCGAGGGCGTGGCTTCGCCCGACATCATGCGGTCGAAGGCGGAAGCGGCTTCTTCGCGCGTGAGGCTCGCGCCGGTCGCGACCTTGGCGATGAGCGCCTTGAATTCGTCGGCCATGTCCGCCCCTTC
>JBQCFB010000143.1:0-2118 GCA_051959715.1 Pseudolabrys sp. | reverse complement strand
GCGCAATATGCCTCCGCGCTTGCGCAGATAAATTTCGCATATATCCTGTCGCCACTCGAAAACCCGGTGGGGAGCGTCATGGCCGAAGCCCGCAGTCCGTTCCTGATCGGCGCCGCCGCGGGCGTCGTCATGCTTGCCGTCGCCGCCCCGGCCGTGGGCCTGCTCTGGAAGCACGCGCAGGCCGACCGCGTGCAGATCATGGCCACGCTGGTGGAGATGAACGGCCGGCTCGACAAGACGGCCGCCTCGCTCGAGGACATGCGCAAGTCCGCCTCGCTGTCCGGCGTGACCAAGCAGATGGAAGAGCTCAACGCGCGCATCAAGAGCACCAACGAGGCGCTCGCCGGCGTGCAGAAGGCCTCGCTCGACAACATCCGCGACCGCCTCGAGCAGGTCGAGGCCGGGGTGAAGTCGAGCAACACCGCGCTCGCCGGCCTCCAGAAGGGGCTGGCGCCGGACGGCATGAGCAAGCAGCTCGGCCAGCTCGCCGCCAACCTGACGGCGCTGGAGACCTCGCTCGCCAGCATCAAGAAGGGGGTCGAGGGCAAGCCTGACGGATCGGCCGCTCCGGTGAAGGTCGCCGGCGCGCTGGACGCGATGAAGAGCCTGCCGGGCGCAGCCGCGGTGCCGACCGAGCTCGTCGTCGTGCACATGCAGAGTGCGGCACCTGCGGCCGCCACCGCGGCGAGCGCCGCGATCGCGCCGATGGCCGTGCATTTCCAGAAGATCGGCGGCACCGACGAGACCGCGCAGACCGTCGCGCTGGTCGGCAAGCTCAAGGACCTGCTGAAGAACCGCAAGGGCTGCGCCGTGTCGGTCGCCGGCTATTCGGACACGCTCGGCGACGACGACATCAACCTCGCCGTGTCGAAAGACCGCGCCCATGTCATCGCGGTGGCGCTGAAGCAAGCGCTCGGCGACGACGTGTCGATCGCCGAGACCGCGTGGGGCGAGCGGCGCCTCGCCGAAATGACGAAGGACAACGTCGCCAGCAAGGCCAACCGCCGCGTCGACATCGCGGTGCAGTGCAAGCCGTAATGACTTTGGCGCAGTCTGTCCTTTGTCATGGCTGGGCTTGTCCCGGCCATCCACGTCTTGCTTGCTGACGTGTCGTTAGGCGTGGATGCCCGGCACAAGGCCGGGCATGACGAAGAAAACGCGGGAAGGCCGAAGCCCTACTTCTCTCCCACGCCCCAGTGCCAGAAGTCGCGGTGCTCTTTACGCATGAAGCGGGCGAGCACCATCTTGTGCACTTCCGACGCGCCGTCGACGAGCTTGGCCGAACGCGCGTAGCGGTAGATCCACTCGACGATCGTGTCCTTGGAATAGCCGCGCGCGCCCTGGAGCTGGATCGCGACGTCGGCGGCGTTGTTGAGCGTGTCGGCGACGTGCACCTTGGCCATCGACACTTCCTTGCGCGCGCGCGAGCCGTTGTCGAGCAGCCAGGCCGCGTGCATCGTCAGCAGACGCCCGATCTGGATCTGGTGCGCGATCTCGCCGAGCTTGATCTGCACGCTTTCGCGGTCGGCGAGCTTGATGCCGAAGCCCTCGCGTCGCTCGACATACTCCTGCGCGATCTCCATGCAGCGCTTGGCAAAGCCGAGCCAGCGCATGCAGTGCGTCAGGCGCGCCGGACCGAGCCTGATCTGCGTCGCCTTCAAGCCGTCGCCCTCGCCCATCAGCACGTTCTCGAACGGCACTTCGAGACCGTCGAATTCCAGTTCGCAATGGCCGCCGTGTTCCTCGGGTCCCATGATCGGGATGCGCCGCTTGATGCGCCAGCCCGGCTGATCCTTGTGGAAGAGGAAGGCGGTGAGGCCGCGGCGCGGATCGTCGGACGTGCGCGCCATCAGGATGAAGTGCGCGGCGCCGTCGGCGCCGGTGATGAACCATTTGTGCCCGTGGACGACGTAGCGGTCGTTCTTCTTCTCGGCGCGCGTGCGCATCATGCCGGGATCGGAGCCGGAGCCCGGATGCGGCTCGGTCATGACGAAGGACGAGCGCACCTTGCCCTCGACGATCGGGCGCAGGAACCATTCCTTCTGCTCGGGCGTGCCGACCTTGGCGAGCAGGTTCATGTTGCCGTCGTCGGGCGCCATGCAGTGGATGGCGAGCGGC
>JBQCFB010000142.1:0-3256 GCA_051959715.1 Pseudolabrys sp. | reverse complement strand
CAAATGGCCAATTCGAACTATCCGAGCTTCAGCAAGGACGCGATCAACCACGCCCTCGAGGCCGCGGCGCGGCACAGCCGCGAGCGGATGCCGGCGCAGACGCATGACGAGATGGCGCTCGACGACGGAGCGCTCAAGCTGGCGGCGCACGGCATCAGCGTGACGGTGCAGAACGGCCAGGTGTGCCTCAACCTGCCGTTCGGTCTCGGCAGCGGGTGCCTGCCGATGCCGGCGATCTTACCAAACGGGACCGCGGCGCAGGCCTGCCTCGACATCTGCACGAAGTGGGGCATCCCCTGCGGCGTCGAGGTGACGGTGTCGATCGCCGGCCACGTGATCGTTAGGAAGGGCTTCGGCTGCAGCTGCTAGGCGGCTGAAACTCGGTCCCAGCGGCCCTCTGGACTCAGCGGCTCAACGCGAGAGCGTTGGGCCGTTTTTGTTGGGGGTGACAGCGAGCGCGGCGGATTGCGGTGGCCGGGGACTTGCTCCGTTCGTCCCCGCGAAAGCGGGGACCCAGCGCTGGATTCCCGCTTCCGCGGGAATGAACGGAGAATGTGCTAGCTTCGCAAAATGAAACGAGCGCTTTCCCATGCCAGCCGCCTGCTCAAGCGCGAGCTGACGGCGCGAAAGCTGTCCGCCAACCGACTGTCGCTCGACATCGGCGTGCCGTCCGGCCGCATCACCGACATTCTCAACGCGCGGCGCTCGATCACTGCCGATACGGCGGTGCGGCTCGGCCGCTACTTCGGCAACAGCGCGCAAGTTCTGGCTCGACTTGCAGAGCCAGTACGCTATCGCCGTGGTGGAGCGGGAGAAGGGCGGCGAGATCGCGAAGCGGGTCAGGCCGGCGGACGCGGCGTAATTTTGTAGGGTGGGTTATCCGTCGTAGCTCGACGACCAAAGGACGGCGCAGCCGGCCGCATCGCATGGTCGTTGCAAATGATACCAAATACGACGTTTTTCTGCCGAAAACGGGAAACGGGCTGAGATCAATGATTTCTGTGTCTCGCCGCAGATCGTTAACCATATTTTGTGCGGGGTGTGTAGAATTAAACCATATGTTGATTCGCGTATTCCGCGTGGAACCGATAGCATTCACCTAGCCAGGGGGAGCACAATGATCGACGAGCAAAAGCAATTTGTTCGGGCGATTAGCAGCGGGGATAGCAAGAAATTTATTGACCTTCTAAATTCCGGTATCGATGTCAATTTTCGCGACGATGTGGGCTGGTCCCCACTATTCCATGCAGTTGCCGCGGGCGACCCAATGATGGTCGGTACGTTGTTGAAACGTGGAGCAGATCCAAGCGTTATCGACAACTCCGGGTGGACGCCCAGGGGCCATGCTCGTCTTGACGCGAATAAAGAGATTTGCCAACTACTAGAACGTGTATAAAAAAATTAGATGTGTCACTAGGGACTAGCGTGATGCCCCAAGAGACGGTTGGTGAAATATATCCGCGGCGCGGGACTTGGGTTTTTTGCATTCTTAATCACGACGGGCGGTATAGCAACCTGTTCTTTTCCGCCGATGAGGCGGACTTAATTGTCGAATGGATCCGGAAAATCGGGCTGACCAGGCCCGAATTCTTGCGAAAAGAGTTTTGGGCTGAAAAAGGCTCTGGCGGATGCCGCGTTGATAAGGTCTACAAAGCGCTACGGCGCGAGCCGCTTTTCGGAAACAAGCTCCGACGCAGTTTCTCTAAATTTCAGGCCAAGAGCACGCGTCGTTGTGTGGGCAGTTGTCCTAAAAGCGGACATTGCGTCGAAATTCTTGATCCAGTCACGCGCCGGCTAAAAAGCTGTAAATGTCAAGAGCAATAGTGCAAATGGCAGGGTTTGATGGCTGCATCAGCGAATCCGGAGGCGGAAAATACAGACCCGCCTGACGCCTCTGGGAGAATGGCTCCACTAGGAGAAATTGGATCAGCAAGCGTCCCGCTGAGCCCTGTTCCCGATGATATTTCTTTCTACGAAGAAACCGAATGGGCTCATATGGATGAGGCCGTTAGGTCGCAATTGATCGCGGCGATGAAGTCGCAATTTGAAAATGTTGTTGAAGAAATCGAGGGTATCGGCGACGGAGCCGGGGCGGAATCCCTGAGCTCGGATCGGAAGAAAAAGCGATTTAAAATCTCTTTGATAGTTTTTACCGGTATTATTGCGCTGACAAATTTTTTTGGATCGACATTTAATGACTATTCAAAAGTACTAGCGATTGTGTCGGGTGTGATAGCTCTCTTTGTCTCGACATTAGGGACGATTGATAGTTTTTTTTCGTTTGGCGAAAGAGCGTTGAGCATGATGGAGCTTCATTATCGATGTAGCGACGCCGTTGCAAACCTAAAAGCCCGATGGGCAGTTGCCGTCATCGGAAGTCCGGATTTTAAATCCTACAGAAACGCGTTTAGGGCTGTCGATGCGGCGCAACGAGAGCTTCAACAGATCAATCGACTTGCTAAGCGTATAATGCGCGACGGAGACACCAAATCGGGTTCGAATGCAGGATAGAAACGATACTTATAGCACCGCGGTTTACTCTCTCTTCCACCTTGTGCTCATTCTCGCTCAGGTTTCTGATCAGGGCGGGCGAAGGTTAGATTACCGGTGCTCCCATCCTTCTTCCTCCGCGCCATGCAGTCTATCGGCCTTCGCGGCGCCGGTTTCACTGCGCCGCCGACTTCACGAAACGCGTTAAGACACCGGCTACTCCGCCGCCTGCATCCCCTTCTTCTTCCGCCGTCCCGGCGCCTCGCGCTCCAGCACCGGCTTCAAAAACTGCCCCGTATAACTCCGCTTCGCCTTGACGATGTCCTCCGGCGTGCCGGCCGCGACGATCTCGCCGCCGCCGTCGCCGCCCTCGGGGCCGAGGTCGATCACCCAGTCCGCCGTCTTGATCACTTCGAGATTGTGCTCGATCACCACCACGGTGTTGCCCTGGTCGGTGAGCTCGTGCAGCACCTCGAGGAGCTTCGCCACGTCGTGGAAGTGCAGTCCGGTGGTCGGCTCGTCGAGGATGTAGAGCGTGCGGCCCGTCGCGCGCTTACTCAGCTCCTTGGCGAGCTTGACGCGCTGCGCCTCGCCGCCGGAGAGCGTCGTCGCCTGCTGGCCGACATGGATGTAGTCGAGGCCGACGCGGTGCAGGAGCGCCAGCACGTCGCGCACGCGCGGCACCGCCTTGAAGAACTCGAGCGCCTCTTCCACCGTCATGTCGAGCACGTCGGCGATCGACTTGCCCTTGAACAGCACGTCGAGC
>JBQCFB010000141.1:0-5580 GCA_051959715.1 Pseudolabrys sp. | reverse complement strand
CTCTTGAATGCGATGACGGAAACCTTCGGGCTGCCGCGGCAACCGCGCCGCATCGAGGTTTACGACAACAGCCACATTGCCGGCACCAACGCCGTCGGCGGCATGATCGTCGCGGGGCCGGAAGGCTTCCGCAAGAACCAGTACCGCAAGTTCAACATCCGCTCGGCCGACCTGGCGCCCGGCGACGACTACGCGATGATGCGCGAAGTGTTGCAGCGGCGGTTCAAGCGCCTGCTGACGGAGAGTCCGCGGCCGTCGCTCGACGATGCGGCTGCGGCGGTGCTGACCGGCGACGTGCCGGACGTCGAGGACCAGGCTTATGAGTCCCCTTGGCCGGACCTGCTGCTGATCGATGGCGGGCAGGGGCAACTGAAAGCCGCGACCGACACCTTGACCGAGCTCGGCGTCACCGACGTGCCGCTCGTCTCGATCGCCAAGGGCGCGGACCGCGAGGCCGGCCGCGAGACATTCTTCATGGCGGGCAAGAGCCCATTCAAGCTGCCGCCGCGCGACCCGCTGCTCTATTACGTCGAGCGGCTGCGTGACGAGGCGCATCGCTTCGCCATCGGCTCGCATCGCGCCCGGCGCAAGAAGGACATCCGCGAAGCGGGATTGCAGGAGATTCCGGGGATCGGTCCCACGCGAAAGCGCGCGCTGCTACGCCATTTCGGCACTGTGAAAGCCATCGAACGCGCATCGCTGCCAGACCTGGCCAACGTGCCGGGAATTAATGCGGAGACGGCGCGAAAGATATATGAGTTCTTCCACGAACAGGCCGCGCGCTAGTCGTTTGCTCCGTCACGGCCGGGCTTGACCCGGCCATCCACGCCTTCCTTTTCCAAGAAGTCGTGGATGCCCGGCATAAAGCCGGGCATGACGAACCGAGAGGCTGCGGCGCGACGAGGGGACACACGGGAATGATCATCGCCAAGCAGGAAGACGTCACGCCGAAGGTGCTCGACTCCTACAAGACCATCGACGACCCGCGCACGCGCGAGATCGTCGCGTCGCTGGTCAAGCACCTGCACGCTTTCGCGCGCGAGGTGCATCTCACCGAGGACGAATTCCGAAAGGGCGGCGAGATCATCGCGAAGCTCGGTCAGATGACCAACGACACGCATAATGAAGTCGTGCTGATGGCCGGCTCGCTCGGCTTCTCGGCGCTGGTGTGCCTCCTGAACAACGGCAATAACGGACAGACCGAGACGACCGCCAACCTGCTCGGGCCGTTCTGGCGCATGAATTCGCCGAAGACCGAGAACGGCGGCACCATCATCCGCTCGGCGACGCCAGGCCCGGCGATCTTCGTCAACTGCACGGTCAAGGATCAGAAGGGCAATCCGATTGCCGGCGCGCTCTGCGACGTGTGGCATTCATCGCCCGAAGGTTTCTACGAGCAGCAGGACCCGAAGCAGGCCGACATGAACCTGCGCGGCCAGTTCACCACTGACAAGGACGGCCGCTTCTGGTTCCGCAGCGTCAAGCCGGCCGGCTATCCGATCCCGATCGACGGCCCGGTTGGCGATCTGCTGCGCGCCGGCAAGCGGCACAATTTCCGTCCGGCGCATCTGCACTTCCTGATCTTCAGGCAGGGTTTCAAGACGCTGATCTCGCAGATCTACTCGCCCGACGACGACAAGCTGGAGACTGACTGCCAGTTCGGCGTCACGCGCGCGCTGATCGGCGATTACGTGCGACATACCGACAAGGCGCCGGCGCCGGATGTGACCGGCGAGTGGTATTCGCTCGATCAGACCTTCGTCATGGAAGCGGGCGAGGCGAAATTGCCGCGTCCGCCGATCAAGTAACGGGATGATGATTTCGGCGGCGGTTGACCCCGCCGCCCGTGGAGTGTTCCTTGTCGCCGATGAATGCCGTGAGCTCCCGCCTGCCGGCGCGTCCGCTGTCGCTGCCGAACATCCTGACCTATGGCCGCATTGCCGCGGTTCCCGTCGTCGTCGGCCTGCTGTTCTGGCAGAGCATTTTCGAAGGCCCGCTCTGGCTGCGCTGGGTCGCGCTCGCCGTGTTCATCGTTGCCGGCGTCACCGATTTCCTCGACGGTTATTTCGCGCGCATCTGGGGCCAGCAGTCTTCGCTCGGGCGCATGCTCGATCCGATTGCCGACAAGCTGCTGGTCGCCTCGTGCCTCCTGATGCTCGCGGCCGACGAGACGATCCGCGGCTGGACGCTGTTCGCCGCCGTGATCATCCTGTGCCGCGAGATCCTGGTGTCGGGGCTGCGTGAATATCTCGCCGAGCTGCGCGTCAGCGTGCCGGTGACCCGGCTCGCCAAGTGGAAGACCAGCGCGCAGATGGTCGCCGTCGGCTTCCTCGTCGCGGGCGAGGCGGGTGACCAGGTGATCCCGGTGGTGAGCGAGGTCGGCATCTGGCTGCTGTGGCTGTCGGCAATGCTGACGCTCTACACCGGCTACGACTACATGCGCGCCGGCCTGCGCTATATGATCGAGGAATGAGGCGCATCACCCCGAAAAGTGGGAACCGGTTTTCGGATAAGACGATGCGCCAAGGAAAATCATGAAGCTCCGCTATTTCGCCTGGGTGCGCGAGCGCATCGGCAAGCCCGAAGAGGAGCTTGCCGTGCCGCCGTCGGTGACGACGGTCGGCGAACTCGTCGCCTGGCTCACCGCGCGCGGCGAGGAATATGCCTACGCCTTCGAGAACCCGAAGGTCATCCGTGCCGCAATCGACCGCGTGCACGTCAAGCCCGAGGCGAAGATCGCCGCGGCGTCCGAGATCGCCTTCTTCCCGCCGATGACGGGGGGCTGATCCCGCCCTCGCGGTGGTGGGGCGGGGCGATCTGCACTACATTACCCCCATGACCGATACCGTCCGCATCCAGCGCGACCCGTTCGACCTCGCCGCCGAGACGGCGAAGCTGACGCGCGGCCGTACCGATGTCGGCGCCGTCGTCTCCTTCACCGGCATCTGCCGTGGCGACGAGCATGGCGAGCCGATCGCCGCGCTCACGCTCGAGCATTATCCGGGCATGGCGGAAGCCGAGATCGAGCGCCACGTTGCCGACGCGCGTGCGCGCTGGCCGCTCCTCGGGGTCACCGTCATCCACCGCACCGGCCGCATGACGCCGGGCGAGGACATCGTCATGGTGGTGACGACGTCGTCGCATCGCGAGGCGGCATTCGCCGCCGCCGAATTCCTGATGGATTACCTGAAGACCCGCGCGCCGTTCTGGAAGCAGGTCGAGAAGGCGGGCGGCGCGACGTGGGTCGAGGCGAAGGCGACCGACGATGCCGCCGCCGAGCGCTGGGTCGCGCGCGGCCGGCACGCGGCCGAATAGGGGGCTGACGATGCGGTCCGTTGCTGTTGCCGCCGCGCTGGCGGCGATGCTCATGACGGGCGCGGCCGGAGCCGCGCAGGTGTCGTATTATCCGGTGCCGCGTGGCGCGCATCCGCACGACGTCGCGCCCGCGCCCGACGGCGGCGTCTGGTACACGGCGCAGATGCAGGGCGCGCTCGGCCTGCTCGATACCAAGACAAAGAAGACGATTCAGATTCCGCTCGGCACGGACTCCGCACCGCACGGCGTCATCGTCGGCCCCGACCGCGCCGCCTGGGTGACCGACGGCGGGCAGAACGCGATCGCCCGCGTCGACCCGGCGACGCATGTCGTGAAACTGTTTCCGCTGCCGAAGAGCGCGGCCGACGCCAATCTCAACACCGCGACCTTCGACCGCAAGGGCATCCTCTGGTTCACCGGGCAGAACGGTTTCTACGGCCGCGTCGATCCGGCGACGGGCAAGGTCGACGCGTGGAAGGCGCCGAAGGGCGTCGGTCCCTACGGCATCACCACCACGCCGCAGGGCGAGGTCTGGTACTCCTCGCTCGCCGGCGACCACATCGCGCGCATCGACACCGTGAGTGGCGACGCGCTGATGGTCGCGCCACCCAAGCCCGGAGTCGGCCCGCGCCGCATCTGGTCGGATTCGAAGGGCCTGCTCTGGGTCAGCTTCTGGAATTCCGGCGAGCTCGGCCGCTACGATCCGGTCAACAAGGCGTGGAAGGTGTGGCCGCTGCCGAAGAGCAAGGAAGGTTGCTACGCCGTCTTCGTCGACGACAAGGACAAGGTCTGGGTCAGCGACTGGCCGGCGAACGCGCTGCATCGCTTCGACCCGGCGACGGAGAAATTCGAGACCTTCGTCAGTGACAAGGCGCGCGCCGACGTGCGGCAGATTCTCGGCCGACCCGGCGAACTGTGGGCGGCCGAATCCGGCACCGAGCGCCTCGTCGTGATCCGCGACTGATGCGCGCGGTGGCACCGACGCGACGGCAGATGCTGCAAGCTGCAGCCGGCGCGGCGACGTTCGCATTCGGTCTCGCGCCCGCGCGCACGGCGGAGACGCTCATCGCCGCACTGATCGAGACGGCGCGCGCGGAAACCTTCGTCGGCCCGCGCATCGGCGTCATCTCGCGCGCGCTCATCGGCTCGCGCTACGTCGAATACCCGCTGATCGGCGGCCCGCGCAAAGCCGAGCAATTCGTGCTGCGCGACGACGCCTTCGACTGCGTCACCTTCTGCGAGACGGTGCTGGCGGCGGCGCGCTCCGTCACGATTGCCGATTTCCAGCCGCAGTTGCGCAAGATCCGCTATCGCGACGGCGAGGTCGCCTGGCCCGCGCGCAATCACTATTTCGCCGACTGGTCGCTCAACAACATCGCCAACGGGGTTTGCCGCGCGGTCGTGCTGCCGGACACGACGATCGTCGAGAAGACGGTCTCATACATGCACGGCCTGCCGGTCGAGCGGGTCGGCCTGACGTCGGTTCCCGCCGCGAGCGTGCTGGCGAATGCCGATCGGCTTGCGACCGGCGACATCGTCGGCTTCCTGTCGCGGCGGCCGGGCATCGATTATTTCCACACGGGCTTCATTGTCGTCGGCAAGGAGGGCGAGCTCCTGTTGCGCCATGCCGCCAAGAGCAAAGGGCGCGTGCTCGACCAGCAGCTGGAGGCGTTCTTTGCCGAGAACGGCGTGCGGCACGTGTCGCTCCTGCGCCCGCAGGAAGTGTGGAGCGGCGAGGCGATTGTCTGAGGCCAAAGAAAATGGCCGGGCTTGCGGCCCGGCCATCGCATTTCCAGAGTGCGGATCGGCTTACGCGGCGGCTGCTTTCGGCTGCACCTCGGCGGTGTAGTCGTCCATCAGCTGCTTAGTGATCGCGGCCGGCGTGAAGCGCCAGTCGGCGATCTCGGCAACCGCGGTGACTTCCGCGGCCGAGCCGGTGATGAAGCACTCCGAGAAGCCGGTGAGCTCGTCCGGCATGATGCGCCGTTCGATCACCTCGATGCCGCGCTTCTTGGCCAGCCCGATCACCGTCTGTCGCGTGATGCCGTCGAGGAAGCAGTCGGCGGTCGGCGTGTGGATCTTGCCGTCCTTGATGAAGAAGATGTTGGCGCCGGTGCATTCGGCGACACGGCCCTGCCAGTCGAGCATCATCGCGTCGGCATAGCCGCGTCGCTCGGCGCGGTGCTTGGAGATGGTGCAGATCATGTACAGGCCCGCGGCCTTCGCGACCGACGGCGCCGTCTTCGGGTCGGGGCGGCGATATTC
>JBQCFB010000140.1:0-10401 GCA_051959715.1 Pseudolabrys sp. | reverse complement strand
GCCTCGATCGCCTCGTCCTGGCGGCCGAGCGCGGATAGCACCGCGCCGCGATTGTTGTGCGCTTCGGCGAATTTCGACTTCTGCTTCAGCGCCTGGTCGAAGCTCGCGATCGCCTCGTCGCTGCGCGACAGCGCGTGTAGGATCATGCCGTAATTGAGCAGGATCTGCGGCGAAGGCCGGCGCAGCTTCATTGCCTGCGAGATCAGCCGCAGCGCCTCGGAGAGCTCCCCCTTGGCGTGCTTGACGACGGCGAGCATCTGGAGCGCGTCGAAATGGTCGGGGCGTGCGGCCAGTACCGCTGCATAGAGGCGCTCGGCCTCGGCGAGCCGACCGTGCTCGTGCAGGCGAAGGGCCTCGGCGAAGGCCTGCGGAACATTCAGCGGCGCGGGTTGCGCGGCGGCTTGCGGCAAGGGCGGCATCGACGGGTTCCCCTGCCGTCGATGGGTAGAAAAGGCCCGCTGATTCGGAAAGGGCTCGCACAGCTGTGATGGGCCGGTGAAGCCAATGTGAAGCCTTCGGGCCGCCGAACCGTTGTATTCCAGTCATCGCCATCCGGCAGAAGGGGAGACTGACCATGCTTCACCGTCGCGCACTGCTTGCCGGCGCCGCCTCGATCGCCGTGCTGGCCGTCGGCGCCCGCCGCGGAAAGGCCGGCCCGATGGCCGCGACCGATGCGGCGGACTTCAAGACCCTGTCCAATGCCGAGTGGAAGAAGCGCCTGACGCCGGCGCAATACGGGATCCTGCGGGAGGAGGGGACCGAGCGCGCCTTCTCGAGCCCGCTCGACAAGGAGAAGCGCAAGGGCACCTTCGCCTGCGCCGGCTGCGACCTGCCGCTGTTCTCCTCGGACACCAAATTCGACAGCGGCACGGGCTGGCCGAGCTTCTACCGGCCGCTGCCCGAGGCGGTCGGCACCCGCTCGGACCGCTCATTCTTCATGGCCCGGACCGAGGTCCACTGCGCCCGCTGCCTCGGCCATCTGGGCCACGTCTTCAATGACGGGCCCAAGCCGACCGGCCTGCGCTACTGCATGAACGGGCTGTCGCTGGCCTTCCACCCGGCCGCCGCGGCGGCCTCCTGAGGCCCGGTTAAGGTTTGCTTCACCACTTCGAAAATATGGTGAAGGAACCCTGAACGCGCGAACCGCTTCGTTTCCGCCTTTTCGGGGCAAGGAGTCCGCCGGAGAAAACCGGCGGCCGAAAAGGGATTGCCCATGTGCGGGATCGCGGTCGCCATCAACTGGCCTGACGCGGAAGCCGTCGTTACCCGCCTGATCGGCGGCATCCTGCACCGAGGCGACGTCTCCGATCCGGTGCTGCGGCCCCGGCCCGACATCGCCATGGCGACGCGGCGCCTGCGCATCGTCGATGCCGACAATGCCGTGCAGCCGCAGTTCTCCTTCGACAACCAGCTCGCGGTCTCGTTCAACGGCGAGATCTATAATCACGAAGAGCTGCGCGTCGAATTGACGGGCATGGGTGTGCCGTTCCGCACCGAGTCCGACACCGAACTGCTCGCCAACGCGCTCCAGGTCTGGGGCTACGGCGCACTCGAGCGGCTCAACGGCATGTACGCCTTCGTCGCGCTCGACATGGCGACCGGTGAATTCCTCGCCGCGCGCGATCCGTTCGGCGTCAAGCCGCTCTACATCATTCAGGCGGGGCAGGGCTTCGTCTTCTGCTCCGAGATGAAGCCGCTGCTGGCTGCGATCGACACGCATCCGGTGATGCTGTTGCCGCCGGGCTACGCGCTGTCGCGCAAGACCTGCGGCCGCTTCAAGTCGCCGGTCTTCCCGCCGAGCGGCGAGCCGACCGACGCCAGCGCCGAGGCGCTCGACTACATCCTGTCAGAGGCCGTGCGCATGCGCCTGCCGCCGGGCCTTCCGGCAGCGGTCCTGTTCAGCGGCGGCATCGACTCGACCCTGGTCGCGCATTATGCGCGCCAGTTCCGGCCCGAGACGCCCGGCTACTTCGTCGGCAGCGTCAATGCGCCCGATTTCCGCTATGCCGCCGACTATGCGGCGCAGACCGGGTTCGACCTTCGCATCGTGCCGTTCGATCCCGAGAGCGACGACGTGTTCGCCGCGATCGAGCGCGTCGTGTCTGTCACCGAATCCTTCGAGCCGAATCTCGTGCGCGGCGCCGTCTGCTCGCTGATGGCGGCGGAGCGGATGCACGCGGACGGCTTCCGCGTCGGCCTGTGCGGGGAGGGGGCGGACGAACTCTTCTGCGGCTACCCGCCGCTCGAGATCGCCTTCGCCGACAACGACCCCAATGCGCGCGCGATGCGCGAGGAATGCCTCGGGCTCATGCATCGCGTCAGCCTTCAGCGCGTCGACCGCTGCGCCATGGCGCATCAGGTCGAGATGCGCGAGCCCTATCTCGATCCCGCGGTGGTGAACTATGCGCTCGGGCTCGAGCCGTCCGCGCTGGTGCGCGAGGTGAACGGGCTGGCGAGCGGCAAGGTGCCGCTGCGCGAGGTCTACGATCTCTATCCCGACCAGTTGCCGGCGAGCATCCGCGACCGCGGCAAGGTGCCGTTCGGGGAGGGCGCAGGGCTCGACGTCACGCCGCAGGATTCCTCCTGGAAACGGCGTTTCGACGCCGCCATTACGGACAGCGATTTCCGCGACGGCCAGCGCCGGTTCGCGGCCTTCAACGTGCAGAGCAAGGAAGAGCTCTATTATCTCGACAAGCTTGCCGCGTCCTTCGACGTGATGCGTGTGCCGCACCTGCGCGACCGCGCCTGGATCTCGTTCTCGTTCGAGCAGCACCGCGAGAAGCTGAAAGCCTACGCGCACGCCAGTCTCTGAGCGTTGGTTAGCAAGCGTTAACCATATGCGGCTACCCTTGCTCAGGGGCGAGGGTCTGGCCGCGCGTATTGCCGCGCCACAGCCAGTATTGGATTCGCTTCGATGCCCGAGACGATCAACCTGGTGGTCGGCACGCCCTGTTTCGGCGGCCAGATATCGACGCAGTATTTCGCCTCGATGTTCAAGCTGCAAAGGGCGCTGCACGATCTGCCGGAGATCAACCTGACGGTCCAGCTTCGCGACGGCGACGCGCTGATCACGCGCGCGCGGGCGAATATCGTCGCTTCATTCCTCGACGACCCGGCGGCGACGCATCTCATCTTCATCGACGCCGACATCGGCTTCGAGCCGGAAGAGGTCCTGCGGCTTCTTGCGAGCGGCCACGACATGGTGGCGGGCGCCTATCCGATCAAGAAGATCGACTGGAACAGGGTTCGCCAGGCTGTGTCGGCGAACAAGAAAGACATCGCCGCCGCGTCGCTCGATTACGTGCTCGAACTGAACGATCCGAACAACGTCACCGTCTGCAACGGCTTCACGCGCATCCGCTATGGCGGCACGGGATTCCTGATGGTGCGCCGCCGCGTGCTCGAGCAGATGTGCGAAAACCATCCCGAGCTGCGCTTCGAACTCGATCTTTCGGCGCCGGGATTTGCCAAGGCCAGCAGCAACCGGTTTGCGCTGTTCGAATGCATGATCGATCCGGAAAGCCGGATGTACCTCAGCGAAGACTTCAGCTTCTGCAAGCGCTGGACCGACATGGGCGGCGAGATCTGGGGCGATCTGCAAAGCCGCCTCAATCATGTCGGGCCGACGACCTACCGCGGCGACCTGTCGACGCAATTCTCGCTCGCCGTGGCGTCGAACGACGCCGCCGCCGAGGCCGCTCTCCAGAGCGTCGCCTGACACTTCCGCTCGACGCATAGCGAGTCCAATTTGCGCGCGCGTGACACGGCGCAGCGTGCGGCTGCGGTCTGTGCGCAGCCGTCCCGCGCTAGGCAAAAACTTCCAGCCGCGGCAGAAATGATCTGCGCCGCCGCCTGGAGGTCAGCCATAACCCACTGATATAGCCTCTATTTCTGTCTGGCACGTGGATTGCCACACAGGACGCGGGTTCGTGCGCGTGCCCAATCATGGGCTGTATCGCGGCACGACAGCGGAGAAGGGGTCATGGGTCTTTTCGGTGCGATGAACACGGCGGTGAACGGACTGCAGAGCCAGTCCTTCGCCTTGCAGAACATCTCGGGCAACATCGCCAACTCGCAGACGATCGCCTACAAGTCGATCGGCACCAGCTTCGTCGACCTCATTCCGGATTCGCCGCCGGGCCGGCAGATCGCCGGCGGCGTCATCGCCAATTCGGTCTCGACCAACGACGTGCAGGGCGCCATCCAGAATTCGTCCGTGTCGACCTACATGGCGATCAACGGCAACGGCTACTTCGCCGTGAAGCTGCCGAGCTCGACGAACGGCAGCGGCCCGCAATTCAACACCTCCGACGTCTATACCCGCCGCGGCGACTTCCAGATGGACCAGCACGGCTATCTGGTGAACGGCGCCGGCTATTACCTCGAAGGCATCCCGATCGACACGACCACCGGCAACCCGGTCGGTAACGCGGTCGCGCCGCTGCAATTCAACAACACCTTCCTGCCGGCGACGGCGACGACGACCATCACCTACGGCGTCAACCTGCCGACCTATCCGAAGACGACGCTGGCGAACACCGCGTTCCCGGGCTCCGAGCTGCTCGACCCCAGCGGCTTCCTGGTGAACCCCACCACCAGCGGCGCCGGCACCGTGATCGGCTCCGACGTCACCAACTTCCTCAATTCGTCGCTCGATGGCGGTTCGATCACCGCCTACAACACGTCCGGCCAGGCCGTGAACACGCAGCTGCGATGGGCGAAGATCAACAGCAGCAATCTGCCGGCCTTGAACGCGAAGCTCACCGGCTCGGCGGTGCTCGGCACGGTCGACGCCAGCGGCGGCAACATCACCTTCGACATCAACGGCACCACGGTCACGTTGTCGTCGCTGTTCGCCGGCTCCGGCGGCACCGGCAAATACAGCCCGACCGAGCTCGCCAATGCGATCAATGCGACGCCCGGCGTCACGGCCAGCGCTTCGACCGACGCGGCCGGACATCTCGTCCTGACCAGTACCGGCACCGCCGGCGCCGCCGACACGGTGACGATCAACAACTTCACCGGCTCGGGCAGCCCCGATGCCAGCCTGCTCGGCTATCCGGCCGGCGCCTCGGCGACCGCCAGCGGCAGCAACGCCAATGCCGGTACCGACACCTGGAACCTGTTCTACCAGTCGGATTCGACCGCCACCGGCGCGCAGGTCGCCTGGACGAACGTCGGCGTCAATTTCAGCTTCGACTCGAGCGGCAATCTCTCGCCGAGCGTGTCCTCCGTGCCGCTGACCGGCGTCACCATTGACGGCACCTCGCTCGGCAACATCGCGATCAAGCTCAACGGCCTGACGCAGTTCGCCACCTCGAGCGGATCGGCCACCGTCACCTCGCTCAACCAGGACGGCTACCCGCCGGGGCAGCTCCAGGCGATCACCATCAGCAAGGAAGGCCGCATCTCCGGCTCCTTCACCAACGGCAAGAACGTCGATCTGGCGCAGATCCCGCTCTATTCGTTCGCCTCGCCGAACAACCTGAAGAGCCTCGACGGCGGCGCTTTCGCCATCACCGGCGATTCAGGTCCGGCGCTGATGGGCGCAAGCGGCCAGCTCGTCGGTGCGGCGCTGGAAGGCTCGAACGCCGACATCGCCGACCAGTTCACCAAGCTGATCGTGACGCAGCAGGCCTACTCGGCCAATACCCGCGTCATCACCACCGCCAACCAGATGTCGCAGGACATGCTGAACATGCTGCGGTAACGCGCGTGATCAGCGGGCAATGACATGAAGCCGGGCGCATGAGTCTCACGCAAGCACTGAACACGGCTCTGAGCGGCCTCAACGCCGCCCAGACCAGCGTGTCGATCGTCGCCGGCAACATCGCCAATGCGCAAACGCCCGGCTACGTCCGCAAGGTCGCCGTTCTCACCCAGAACTCGGTCGGCACCGCCGGCGCCTCGGTGCAGGTGTCGGCGATCAACCGGGTGCTCGACCAGTTCGTGCAGACGCAGCTGCGCACCGAGTCGGCCGGCGCCGCTTACACCGACGCCCGCGCCAAGCTCTACGACCAGCTCCAGGACGTGTACGGCACGCCGAACTCGACCAGCACTCTGGAATCCTCGTTCAACACCTTCACGACCGCGCTCCAGGGCCTGAGCACGAGCCCCGACGATGCCACCGCGCAATCGGCGGTGCTGGCGGCGGCGCAGCAGTTCGCGCAGCAGCTCAACACCATGTCCGCCGGCGTGCAGGGCCTGCGGCAGCAGGCCGAGCTCGCCATTTCGGACGACGTCACCCAGGCCAATAACTGCCTGCAGCAGATCGCCCAGCTCAACCAGCAACTCTCCGCGGCCGGCCAGGATCCGTCGGCGGCGGCGCTGTCCGACCAGCGCGACAATTATATCGACCAGCTGTCGAAGCTGATGGACATCCGCGTCATCAATTCCGGCAACAACCAGGTCACGGTTCTCACGACGTCGGGCGTCGAGCTGTGCGGCGCCAAGGCCTCGACCCTGAGCTTCGACGCGCAGGGTGTGGTCACGCCGCAGGCGCAGTGGAACGCCGACCCGACCAAGCGCACGATCGGCACGGTGACGCTGACGTCGCCGAACGGCACGTCGACCGATCTCGTCGCCAACGGCGCGCTGCGCTCCGGCGAGATCGCCGGCTTCCTGGACATGCGCGACAACACTTTGGTCCAGGCGCAGGGCCAGCTCGACCAGCTTGCCGCCGCGATGTCGAGCGCGCTGTCCGACACCACGACCGCCGGCACGGCCGCCACTTCCGGCGCCCAGTCCGGCTTCGACGTCGACGTCGGCGGGCTCCAGGCCGGCAACACGGTCTCGATCACCTACACCGACACGGCCACCAACACGCAAAAGCAGATCACGCTGATGCGCGTCGACGATCCGTCGGTGCTGCCGCTGTCGAACAGCGCCACCAACAATCCGAACGACACGGTCGTGGGCATCGATTTCTCCGGCGGCATGGCCTCGGTGATCTCGCAGATCAACACCGCGCTCGGTGCGACCGGAATGACGGCGTCGAACCCGTCCGGCACGACCTTGCGCATCCTCGACGACGGCGCGGCCAATACGGTCGACGTCAACGCGGTGAGCACGACCACGACCGCGACCGGGCTCACCGGCGGCGTCGCGCTGCCGTTCTTCACCGACGGCAGCAACCCCTATACCGGCGCGATCACGGCAACCGGCGCCGAGAGCGTCGGCCTCGCCGGCCGCATCGCCGTGAACCAGAGCCTGATCAGCGACCCGTCCAAGCTCGTCGCCTATACGAGCGGTGTCGCCGCCGGCGACAGCACGAGGCCGGACTTCCTCTACAACCAGATGGTCAACGCGACGCTGACCTATTCGCCCTCCGCCGGCATCGGTACGTCCGGCGCGCCGTTCAGCGCCAGCGCCGGGACCTATCTGCGGCAGATCATCAGCGTCCAGGGCGCGAACGCGGCCAATGCGGACAGCCTTAAGCAGGGCCAGGACGTCGTCCTGAGCTCGCTGCAGTCGCGCTTCGACGCCGGCTCGGGCGTCAGCATCGACCAGGAGATGTCGGACCTGCTGACCTTGCAGAACACCTACGCCGCCAACGCCCGCGTGATGTCGACGATCAAGGATATGTTGACGTCGCTGATGCAGCTCGGACTCTGACCATGTCGATAAACTCGGTCTCCTCGACCCCCAATGCGATGGTGCAGTCGCTGCTCGACATGCGCGCGCAGTTCGATGACCTGCAGCGCCAGCTCTCGACCGGCCAGAAATCCGCGACTTATGCGGGCCTCGGCTCGAGCCGCGGCCTCTCCGTCAGTCTCAATTCGCAGCTGTCGGCGATCGGGGGCTACGACAATTCGATCGACATGATCAATACGCGGCTGCAACTGGCGCAGACCTCGCTCGGCGGCATGTCGACCATCGGCAACCAGATGAAGGCGCTGGTCGTCCAGGGCGGATCGACCGGCGGCAACGCCAACAGCGCGCAACTGACGGCGCAGTCGTCGCTCCAGCAGCTTCTCGGCCTTCTCAATACGCAGGCCGGCGGCCGTTACCTGTTCTCCGGCCGCGCCACCGATCAGCCGTCGGTCGAGACCTACGACCACATCGTCAACGGCGACGGCGCCCGCGCCGGTCTCACCCAGCTCATCAACGAGCGGGCGCAGGCGGACCTCGGCGCCAGCGGCCTCGGCCGCCTCACCCTCAGCGCGCCGACTTCGACGTCGGTCTCGGTCGCGGAAGACGCGGTGTCGCCGTTCGGCTTCAAGCTCGGCTCGGTGTCGTCGAACCTTACCAACGCCACGGTCAGCGGCCCGACCGGTTCGCCCGCGAGCGTGTCGGTCGACTTCACCGGCGGCCAGCCGAGCGCCGGCGACACGCTGACGCTGCGGCTCAACCTGCCGGACGGCACCACGACCAACCTGACCCTGACGGCGACGACACAGTCGCCTCCTGGCGACAACCAGTTCACGATCGGCGCGACCACCGCGGCGACGGCGGCCAACTTCCAGTCGACGCTGTCGACCTCGCTCGGCGCGCTCGCCGGCTCCACGCTCAAGGCGGCCTCCGCGATGAGCGCTTCGAACGACTTCTTCAGCGCCGATCTCAATAACCCGCCGCAGCGCGTCGCAGGCCCACCCTTCGACACCGCGACCGCGATGACCGCCGGCACCACCGCCAACACGGTCGTCTGGTACACGGGCGAAGCCGGCACCGATCCGGCGCGCGACACCGCGACGACGCGGATCGATCCTTCGCTGGTCGTCTCCTACGGCGCCCGCGCCAATGAAACCGGCCTGAAGACGCTGGTGCAGAACGTGGCGACGCTCGCTGCGGTCAACATCTCGCCGTCCGATCCGAACCTGTCGAATTTCACGGCGGCGCTTAGCCAGCGCATCGGCACGGGATTGTCCGGCGCGCCCGGCCAGCAGTCCGTCACCGACATCGAGGCCGAGCTCGCCGGAACCCAGACGACGATGGCTTCCGTCAAGGATCAGCACGCGCAGACGTCGGCGACGCTCAACGACATGCTTCAGCAGATCTCGGGCGTCAGCAATGAGGCCGTTGGCGCGCAGATCCTGACGCTTCAGACGCGCATGGAAGCGTCCATGCAGACGACGGCGATGCTCTACCAGCTCAGCCTGACGAAGTTCCTCTAGCGGCCGCCAGAGGGCCAAGCAAAAGGGCCGCGGCATGACCGCGGCCCTTCTCCGTCAAGCGATGGTCGGCGCCGTCAGCGGCCCATCAGGCCGGCGGCAAGCTCGCGATTGATGTTGATCAGCGGCGCAAGCGCCTCGGGGCGCGGATTGGCCTGGATCGCCAGCGTTTCGTTGAAGACGAAGATGCCGAGATTGGCGACGTTCTGGCGCACCGGCGCCGGCAGCGGGTTCTCCCCACTCGTCGCCGAGGTCAGGAAGATCGACCAGAGCTTGCGGTTGTTGGTCAGCGCGCCGTCGAGCTCGGTCTTGCGCTTGTCCCAGCCGTCGCGGATCGCCTGGAGGCGCGCGGCGGCGTCGAGCAGGAGATCGGCCTCCAGCTCACGCGGGTTGGCGGTGTGTTTCGCGACCGCGCCGTAGGTTTTGGCTGCGTGATGCATGCTCGAGCAGGTCCTTCTCGTAGGCGATGAGCGCCTTGGCTGCCTTCAACGCCTTGTACATGGAGCCGGTTATGATGTGATTACCGATGTCCTCGATGTACGGCCAGGCGCTCGGCACCGCCTCGACCAGTTCGCGTGTCAGCGTGAAATACGTGTCGTGGTGCGTGCGCGGGTCGCGCGAGGTGTACATGATCTGGAGCGCCAGATAGATGCGCTTGGCCGGCGTGTCGGCCGCCTCCGGCGTCATGATCTCCTTCTCGCGAAGGATCGGCGCCTGCCCCTCGATCAGGAGCCGCGTGCGCTGGTCGCCGTTGGTGATCAGGCATTCGCCGAGAATGAGGCGCTCACCCGGCTTGAGTTCGACCTTGAGGCCCATCCTGGTCCTTCTCCGGCGCCTGCGAAGGCGCTCCGCGGTTCCCGTCTTACTGGAACAGCCGTAGCACGTTCTGATCGGCCTGCGCGGCGAGCGACAGCGCCGTGGTCGAGAGCTGCTGGCGGGTCTGCAAGGCGAGCAGGTTGGCGCCCTCTTCGTTCGAATCGGCCAGCGTCAGGTTGTCGGCGCCGGTCTGCAGCGTGTTGATCATCGATTTGGTGAAGTCCTGGCGCACCTGCACGGTCTGCAGGTTCGAGCTCAGCGACTGCGACTGCGACCGCAAGGTCGTCAGCGCGGCGGTCAACTGCGTCGCGGCCGTGGCGATATCGATGGCGCCCGCCCAGTTATTGGTCGAGGCGTTGACGGCGACCGCGCCGTTGCTCGCGTCGGTGAAGCCGACCACCGCCACCGTCGAGGTCGCGGTTTCGTTCATCGTCACGGTCAGCGTGTCGCCATTGAGCAGGTTGATGCCGTTGAT
>JBQCFB010000139.1:0-2363 GCA_051959715.1 Pseudolabrys sp. | reverse complement strand
GAGGCGAGTATCCCCGTCCTCGAGACCAAGCGGCTTGCCCTGCGCGCCCCGCGCCTCGAGGACGCTAAAACGGTCGCAGCGCTCGCCAACGATCGCCGCATTGCCGAGAACACGGCGCGCATTCCGCATCCGTATCGCATGGCGGATGCCGAGGGCTTCATTTCGGCCGCGAACAAGGCCGTCGGCGACGCCGTGTTCCTGATCACGCTGCGCGACGGCTCGGTCGCCGGCGCGTGCAGCATCGTGTGCGAAGAGGACACGCCCGAGCTCGGCTCCTGGCTGGGCGCGCCCTCTTGGGGCAAGGGCTACGCGACCGAGGCGCTGCACGCGGTGGTCGACTATGCGTTCACCGATCTCGGCCACGAGGCGTTGCAGGCCGGCGCCCGCGTCACCAACCCGGCATCACGGCGCGTGCTGGAGAAGTGCGGCTTCCAGTGGACCGGCGTCGGTCTCTATCGGATCCGCGCCATCAACTCGTCGGCCCCGATCGACCGCTTCCGGCTCGAGCGGCGCATCTGGTCGGCGCTGAAGGACTGGGGCCGCATGAAGAAGGTGAGCTGACCGCTTCATCTTCTGCCCGACTCGGCATCGGGCATCCACGTCTTGCTATTGCAGGGTCGCAATGGCGTGGGTGCCCGTGACGGCCGGCATCCCGATCCGTTACGGCGGCTCGATGAGGGCCGATTCCTTCGCCGCCTTGCGCTCGCGGACGAAGATGTAGATGCCCGCGGCGATGATGATCGCGGCGCAGACGAGCATGGCGATGCGCGGAATGTCGCCGAAGAAGATATAGCCGAGCAAAATCGCCCAGAAGATCGTCGTGTACTGGTACGGCACCACGACCGAAGCCGGCGCCAGCTTGAGCGCGCGGTTGATGCACATGTGCGCAACCATCGCCGTGACGCCGAGCAAAATCAGCAACAGCGTGTCACGCAGGTGCAGCGGCACCCACATGAACGGCGCCGTGACGAGACCGAACACCAGCGCGCCGATCGTCTGCGTCGTCACCAGGTAGAGATCGGAGGTGCCGCGCACCAGCCGCGTGCACACCATCAGCAGCGAGAACAGGAACGAGCCGGCAATCGCGATCAGCGCCGGCACCGAGAGGGTTCCCGCAGTCGGCCCGAGCGCAATCATCACGCCGGCAAAGCCCGCGAGCACGGCGAGCCAACGCCGCCAGCCGACGTTCTCGCCGAGCAGGAATGGCGACATCGCGGTGACGTAGATCGGCCCGGCCAGATAGAAGGTCATGACGTCGGCAAGCGACATGTAGGCCAACGCCCAATAGAAGCAGGCGACTTCGAGCGTGGCGAAGATCGGCCGGAGAAGCTGGATGCCGGGCCGCGGCGGATGCAGGAAGTCGCGCCGGTTGGCGCGACGCAGGAATGGCGCCAGGAACACCAGGCCGGCGGCCCCGCGGATCAGCAGCAGCTGGCCAACCGCATAGGTCGACACCAGCCACTTTCCCAGCGCGTCGTTGCACGCGAAGACGAAGAGGCCGGTGAGCATCATGCCGATGCCGGCGAGCACGTGGTCGCGCCCGCCCGCGCTGGACACCCGGGTGGTCATGGGGACGGGTATATACGGAGAGCCTTGATATTGTCATGACCGGGCATAGCCCGTCTAAGACGGGCGTGAACGCCCTTATGTCCCGGCCATCTCGATTAGGCGAACAACATGCCATCCTAAGCGAGGTCGCCGGGTCAAGCCCGGCGACGACAGCGATCAGCTCTGCGCTGCGGCGCGCGCTGCAGAGGAGAACTTCGCGCCGAACTCCTCGAGCTCCTCGCGATTGAGGTCGCTGACCGCGAGCATGTTCAGCCCGTTCTCGTTCCAGCGCAGAAGGTTGAAGCCCTGCATCATGGTGAGCCGCGGCGTCGACGGCGCCTCGCCCAGCCCCTGCGCAACGAACAGGTTGATGACGTGGATGCGGCGCCGGTAGACGAGCGCGGCCGCCGGCTTGCCGTCGATGTAGTCGAGCCGGCCGCCGATCAGGGTGAAGCCCTGCGCGGTGAGGTCGATCACCGGCGGCGCCAGGTCGATGCGGCCGTTGAACCACGGCTTCACCGTGTGCTGGTTGGTCGACAGCACGTCGGTCAGATGGTCCGCCTGGAGCGAACGCAGATGCGCGGAGATTGCCTCGCCGAGGATGCGGTCGTCCTGGCTGTCACGTAGCACGACGAGGCCGACGCTCGCCGCGGCCAAAGCCGACGCGACGCCGCCGAACGCAAAACCCTTCAACAGCGCGCGACGATTGGTGACCGGCATCGGCGTCGGCACGACGCGGTCGATCTTCGCGCCGAGCGAAGCCGGAACGGCGAAGCCGAGCGGCGCTGCGCGCAGCGCCTGCTTCATCTCCCGCG
>JBQCFB010000138.1:0-9020 GCA_051959715.1 Pseudolabrys sp. | reverse complement strand
TGCCGGCATCTTCAAGAAGTTCGGCGGCCGCTTCGTCGTCCGTGCCGGCAAGTTCGAAAATCCGGAAGGCACGGCGCGCTCGCGCAACGTGGTGATCGAGTTTCCGGACTATGCCACCGCGCTCGCCTGCTACAACTCGCCGGAATATCAGGAAAACATCAAGCGCCGGCAGCCGCACTCGACGATCGATATCGTCATCATCGAGGGCTATGACGGCCCGCAGCCCTAAGCGCGGCCAGGTGACAGGGCGCGTTTCGCCCCGCTATATCGTCACGTGAATTCCGGGAGCAGATCGATGTCCGACATGCGGCTGATCGTGGCGGGAGCGGGCGGGCGCATGGGGCGCACGCTGGTCAAGGCCATCGCCGAAACGAAGGGTCTCGCGCTCGCCGGCGCGATCGAGGGTTCTGGCTCGCCGCTGATCGGCAAGGACGCGGGCGAACTCGCCGGCATCGGCGCCAACGGCGTCAAGATCACCAGCGATGCCGGTGCGCTCATCGACAAGGCCGACGGCATCATCGACTTCACCATTCCGGCGGCGACCGTGGCGCTCGTTGCACTGGCCGCCAAGGCGGGCAAGGTGCACGTCATCGGCACGACCGGGTGCTCCGCCGCCGACGATGCGAAGATCGCGGACGCGGCGAAGTCCGCCACCATCGTCAAGTCCGGCAATATGAGCCTCGGCGTCAATCTTCTCGCCGCGCTGACCAAGCGCGTCGCGAAGACGCTCGATGCTTCGTTCGATATCGAAGTGCTCGAGATGCACCACAGCCAGAAGATCGACGCGCCATCGGGCACTGCGCTCCTGCTCGGCCAGGCGGCTGCCGATGGCCGCGGCGTCGAACTCAAGACGCACGAGGTCATGAGCCGCGTCGGTCACACCGGCGCGCGCAAGGCGGGCGACATCGGCTTCGCCACGCTGCGCGGCGGCTCGGTGGTCGGCGAGCACACGGTGATGTTCGCGGGGCCCGCCGAACGCATCGAGCTCAGCCACAAGGCCGCCGACCGGATGATCTTCGCGCGCGGCGCGCTGCATGCGGCGCTCTGGGCCAGCAAGCAGAAGCCGGGTCTCTATTCGATGATGGACGTGCTCGGCCTGAAGGACTTCTAGTGCCCGCCGGCATGATCGATGCGCGATCCTGTCTGACGACGCTCTGGCGCGCGCACGCCCACGATCCGGCCGCGCTCGATCATCTCGACCTCACCGGCCACGAGCCCGTGCTGCCGTCGTCGTTTGCGGTCGGCACGGCGATGCAGGTGAGCGTTGCGGCGTCCGCGCTCGCCGCGGCTGAAATCTGGCGCGCCCGCACCGGCCACAAGCAGAATGTCGGCGTCGACATGCGTGCTGCAGGCATCGCTGCCCGCAGCGACCGCTATCTGTCCGTCGATGGCGGTCCCGCGCGCGACCTGTGGGACAAGATCGCCGGCACCTATGAATGCGGCGACGGCCGGTACGTGCGGCTGCACACGAACTTTCCGCATCATCGTGACGGCGTGCTGAAGCTTCTGCAATGCGCCTACGACAAGTCCGCGGTCGCGCAGGCACTGCGCGGCTGGAACGCCTTCGATTTCGAGGATGCGGCTGCGGAAGCAAAGCTTGTCGTCACCGCGATGCGCACGTTCGCCGAATGGGATGCGCATCCGCAGGGCGCGGCGGTGGGCCGCCTGCCCTTGATGTCGATCGAACGTATCGGCGACGCGCCGGCGCCAGCCTGGCCTAAGGGCGAGCGGCCGCTGTCCGGCATCAAGGTCCTCGATCTCACGCGCATCATCGCCGGCCCGGTCGGCGGTCTGACGCTCGCGGCGCACGGCGCCGAGGTGATGCTGGTGACCTCGCCGACCCTGCCGTCGATTCCGCCGCTCGTCATCGACACGGGCCGCGGCAAGCTGTCGACGCATATCGATCTGAAAAGCCCGGCGGGCCGCGAGGCTTTCGAGGCCCTGCTGCGCGAGGCCGATGTCGTCGTGCAGGGCTATCGCCCTTGCGGGCTCGAGGCGCTCGGCTATGGACCGAGCGATGTCGCTCGTATGCGGCCCGGCATCGTCTATGTCAGCCTGTGCGCCTATTCGCATGAAGGGCCGTGGGCCGGCCGGCGCGGCTACGATTCGCTTGTTCAGACCGCGAGCGGCTTCAACGCTGCCGAGGCGGACGCGGCGGGCGTGAGCGGGCCGAAGCCTTTGCCCGCGCAGGTGCTCGACTACGTCACCGGGTATCTGCTGGCGTTCGGCGCGATGACCGCGCTGCTGCGGCGCTCGCGCGAGGGCGGAAGCTGGCATGTGCGCGCATCGCTGGCACAGACCGGCACATGGCTGCGCTCGCTTGGCCGCATTGACGGGCTTGGCATCAAGGACCCGTCTCGCGCCGACGTCCTCGATTGTCTCGATGAAGCCGACTCCGGCTTTGGCCGGCTGTCGTTCGTGCGTCATCCGGCGGTGCTGTCGGAAACGCCGGCTTATTGGGCGCGGCCGTCCGTGCCGCTCGGCACGCACGCGCCCGTGTGGCCGCGCGAAGCCTAGTTCCCCTGCATCAGCGACGAGCCGGTCATTTCCGCCGGCTTGGGCAGGCCCATCAGCTCCAGCATTGTCGGCGCGATGTCGGCGAGGCGCCCTTCCTTGACGACGATGCGGTTGCCGGCGCCCACGAGGATCAGCGGCACGGGATTGAGCGTGTGCGCCGTGTGCGGCCCGCCCGTTTCCGGATCGACCATCATCTCCGCATTGCCGTGGTCGGCGGTGACCAGCAGCGCGCCGCCCATCTGCTCGATCGCGTTCGCAATCCTGCCGAGCCCAGTGTCGACGGTCTCCACCGCCTTGATTGCCGCCGCGATGCTGCCGGTGTGGCCGACCATGTCGGCATTGGCGAAATTCAGCACGATCATGTCGTACTTGCCGGACTTGATTGCCTCGACCGCCTTGTCGGTGAGCTCCGGCGCCGACATTTCCGGCTGGAGGTCGTAGGTCGCGACCTTGGGCGAGGGCACCATAATGCGGTCCTCGCCGTCGAAGGGCTCCTCGCGTCCGCCGTTGAGGAAATATGTGACGTGCGGATATTTCTCGGTCTCGGCCATGCGCAGCTGCGTGCGATGCGCATCGGCGACGACCTCTCCGAGGATGTTCGGGAAGCTTTGCGGCGGGAAGATCGTCGCCATGAGCTTGTCGAGCTCTTCGCTGTACTGCGCCATGCCGACAGCAGCGGCGACTTTCACCGTGCGCCTGCGCGGGAAGCCGTTGAACGCCGGATCGAGCATCGCGCCCAGGATCTCGCGCACGCGGTCGGCACGGAAGTTGAAGCACAGTACGCCGTCGCCGTCCTTCATGCCGCTATAGTCGCCGATCGCCGCCGGTACGATGAATTCGTCGGACACCTTGCTCGTGTAGGAATCGGCAATGGCCGCCTGCGGATCGGCGAAATGCGCTCCTTCGCCGGAGACGATAGCGTCATAGGCCTTCGACACCCGCTCCCAGCGCTTGTCGCGGTCCATGGCGTAGTAGCGGCCGATCACGGTGCCGATCTTCACCGACGGCGGCAGCGCCGCGGTGAAGGCTTTCATGTATCCCGCCGCCGCTTGCGGGGGCGTGTCGCGTCCGTCCGTGAGCGCATGGACGATGACCGGGACGCCCGCGTCGGTCAGAATCTTCGCCAGCGCGACGGCGTGGTTCTGGTGCGAGTGCACGCCGCCCGGCGAGACGAGACCGAGCAGGTGGCACGTGCCGCCACTCTTCTTGAGCTTCGCGATGAAATCGGTCACGGCCGGCGCCTTGGCAATTTCGCCCGAGGCAATCGCATCGTCGATGCGCGGCAGGTCCTGCATCACGACGCGGCCGGCGCCGATATTGAGATGGCCGACCTCGGAATTCCCCATCTGGCCCGGCGGCAGGCCGACATCCTTGCCGGACGTGCGCAGGAAGCCGTGCGGGCAGGTCGCCCAGAGGCGGTCGAAGGTCGGGGTCTTGGCCTGGCGGACGGCGTTGTTCGCGGCATCGTCGCGCCAGCCCCAGCCGTCCAGTACCACCAGCATCACGGGGCGGCGCTTCTGCATGCTGACTGTTCCCGGTCTCGGATGATTTCGGCGGCGTTGTGGAGGATCGCCCCGGTATCGTCAACTCGCCGGCGGCCGTAGGGGTTCACCGGCCGCTTGTCGGCGTTTCGCCGTCCGGCGACACTGCGGTGGAAGCCGCCGTACCGGGGGAATGACATGAGCGCCGTGGAAATCGTCGAGCTCGATGCGGCCGGCGTCGAGGCGGCGATCGGCGAGCTGTCAGCGGTGCTCGCCGACTGCGTCAATGGCGGCGCCTCGGTCAACTTCATGCTGCCCTACGGGCCCAATGACGCGGCGCTTTTCTTCCGCAAGGTCGTCGCGGGCATGTCGCGCGGCGAGATCGTGCTGCTGGCGGCGAAGATCGACGGACGCATCGTCGGCACGGTGCAGCTTGGGCTGGACACGCCGCCGAACCAGCCGCATCGCGGCGAGATCAGGAAGCTGCTCGTGCACCGCGACGCGCGCGGCAGGGGCGTCGGCGCAGCGCTGATGAACGCAATCGAGCAAATCGCCAAATCGCGCGGCCGCACGCTGCTCATCCTCGACACAGCGAGCGCGCCCGCCGAGCGGCTTTACGAGCGCGGCGGCTGGCAGCGTCTCGGCTCAATTCCGGACTATGCGCTGCTGCCGGATGGCGCCTTCTGCGACACCATCATTTTTTGGAAGAAGCTCTAGGCCGCCTCGCCGATCTGGCCAGCTTCCCAGCCGAGCATGGCGCGCTTGCGCGTCAGGCCCCAGTGATAGCCGGTCAATTCGCCGCTTTTGCCGATGACGCGATGACACGGCACGACGAAGCAGATTGGATTTTTGCCGACCGCGGCGCCGACGGCGCGCGCCGCCTTCGCATTGCCGGAGCGTGCGGCAAGATCGGAATAGGTCGTGAGCCGGCCCATCGGGATGGTCAGCAGTTTCTCCCAGACGCGCACCTCGAAGTCGGTGCCGATGAGGACGACGCGTAGCGGCTGCTCCTTGCGCCACAGGTTCGGATCGAAGATGCGGCGCGCGGTCGGTGCGGTGGCGGCGAAGTCTTCGACATATTTCGCTTTCGGCCAACGCGATTTCATGTCGCGCAGGATGGTGCGTTCCTTGCCGGGATCGGCGAGCGCGAGGCCCGCCAGGCCGCGCGGCGTGATCATCACCAGCGCGGTGCCGAACGGAGAGGCGTGGAAACCGTAGGTCATGGTCAGGCCTTCGCCGGCCGCTTTCCATTCGCCGGGCGACATCGCCTCGTGCGTGACGAAGAGATCGTGCAGCCGGCCCGGCCCCGACAGGCCGACCTCGTAGGCCGTGTCGAGCACGCTCGCCGACGCTCGCAGGAGCTCGCGCGCACGGTGCAACGTCAGAGCTTGCAGGAACGCCTTCGGCGTCAGGCCGCACCAGCGGCGGAAGAGATGATGCAGATCGGTCGGCGTCACGCCGGCGGCATGCGCGATGGTCTCGATCTCGGGCTGGGCGCGCCAGTTGCCGCGGATATGCGCGATGGCGCGCCGCACTACGTCATAGTCGGCGGCCGCGGTCGCAAGCGGCGCGAACTCGGGGAGGCGGACGGCCGGGGCCATGTCGTCGAGGTTCATGTTCATGGTGCAAATCTAGGGCTCCGGACGGTGCCCCACCACCCGGTTTCTGCTTAAGGCAACACCGTCCGCGTCACGCCGCGCTTGGCCTCGTTGAGCGCGTTCCCAAAGGCCTTGGCGAAATCGGCCTTCTGGTCGGGGCCGAGAAAGCCGGCCACGGTCAATTGCTTGCCGCGTGATACGAGATAGAGCCGCTCGATGCCGAATTCCTCGTGCGTCTCGCGCTCGAGCCGCACCCATAGCGGATTGAGCAGCCATTCGCGCACCGCGCCGCGGTGGCTGACCTTGCGCACCGTGAGCGCTGTCGGCGTGACCTTGAACTCCTCGTAGGCGGCGGCGCGGGCGTAATTGATGCGGAAGGCGAGATACAGGAGCAGCACGTCGAGGCCCATGAAGCCGAACACGGGCCAGGCGCCGATCAGCCAGAAAGCGATGCCGGCGACGAAGCTGACGAGGCCATAGGTAATCATCAGGATCATGAACCCGGTCGAATGCAGCGAGCGGTGCGGCGTCAGCACGGCCGAAAAGATCGTGGGTTCTAGATCGTCGGCGTTGTCGGCGGTCATGGGCAACACTATACCGGGAACATGGCCAAGAAGACGAGCCGCAAGGCAAAGAAGCCCGCACGCAAGACGGTAGCTAAGCCGCTGGCGAAGGCGCGCAAGGGCAAGGCCGCCAGGGTCAAGGATCTCAAGCAGCGTGTGAAAGCCGACACGCGCGCCGCCGCCGGCGCCATTCCGCAATGGACACCGGCCGAAGTCGAGGAAGCGTTCCGTCGTTTCCAGGCGGCCGAGCCCGAGCCGAAGACCGAGCTTCGCTACGTCAATGCGTTCACGCTGCTGGTCGCCGTCGTGCTGTCGGCGCAGGCGACCGATGCCGGCGTCAACAAGGCGACGCCGGCGCTTTTCGCCGCCGCCGACACGCCGCAGAAGATGGCCGCGCTTGGCGAGGACCGCGTGCGCGACCTGATCAAGACCATCGGCCTGTTCCGCACCAAGGCGAAGAACGTCGTGGCGCTGTCGCAGCGGCTGGTCGCCGAGCATGGCGGCGAGGTGCCGCGCTCGCGCGAGGCGCTGGAAGCGTTGCCCGGCGTCGGCCGCAAGACGGCGAACGTCGTGCTCAATTCAGCGTTCGGCGAGCACACGATCGCTGTCGACACGCACATCTTCCGCGTCGGCAACCGCACGGGGCTCGCGCCCGGCAAGACGCCGCTGGAAGTCGAGGAAAAGCTCGAGCAGGTGATCCCGGCGCACTACAAGCGTCATGCGCATCACTGGCTGATCCTGCACGGCCGCTACACCTGCATCGCGCGCAAGCCGCTGTGCGAGAAGTGCGTCATCGCCGACTTGTGCAAGTGGCCGGGAAAGACGACCGCCTAACGCGCTGGCTCGATCAGCTCCACGCGCTTGCCGGCGATTCGCTTGTGCACGTGCACCATCAAGGCCATGGCGAAGACCGGCGTCGCCAGATTGACGACCGGGATCGACACGAAGGCGGCGATGACCATGCCGGCGAAGAAGACGTAGCCCGCATTGCGCTTGCGCAGCAGCTTCGCTTCACCGGGAGGATAGAAGCGCATGGCCGCGAGCTCGAAGAAGTTGCGCCCGAGCAGATAGCTGTTGGCGACGAACAGGATCAGCAGGCCGAAACCGGCGAACAGCACGAACGGCAGCGCGACGACGTAAACGATGATCGCCAGGAACGCGAACTTGAGGCCCTCGATCACCGCTGTGAGGATCGAGAGCGCCCGGCCGGCCGGCTCGGCCGGATAGTGCTCCCGCTCGACCGCGTCGGCCACGTCGTCGACGAAGAAGCTACCGACGAAGGCCGTCACCGCCGGCATCAGGAACACGGCGCCGGTGACGATGCCGAGCGTCGCCATGATCGACAGGAACCAGGCAAGCGCCGCCCATGCGGCATGTGGGGCGAAGCCGGAGGTCTGCTCGGCCCAGGTGGCGCCGCTGTCGGCGAGCGAGGCGAGGGCGCGTTGGAGTACGATGCCGATGACGACGATCAACGCCAGCGCGAGCAGGATGGATTTGACGAGCACCGCGCGCAGCGGCGGTCGGAGCATGTCGGTAAGGGCCTTGGATACGGCGTCGATCATGGTGGAGAGGTAGGCGGGGAAGCGCAGGAACACAAGCGCGGCCGACAGCGCCGCAGGCGCAGCGGCAGTTATTGTGCTCTCTCCCCCTGTGGGAGAGGGCAGCCGCAGCATCACGGCGAAAAAGAATGGGTGAGGGGGCTGCCCCCCTCACCCATCATCATTCCGGTTGAGGCTCTCAATGCCCTCTCCCACAGGGGGAGAGGGCGCATCGACGGACGTCGACAAGATCAGACCGCCGGCGCCATCTCGTTCGCGGTTTCGGTTTCCGGCACCAGCGGCGCGCTCTCGGCCTCGGCGAGATCGGCCCAGGCCATCGCCTTGTAGTCGAAGCCGTTGCGCACGGTCGGCTTCACCACCTCGAAATAGGGCGAGATGTCGAAGTCGCGCGGCGCGTAGAGTGACGAGTGGCGAATTTCGAGCAGTTCCTCGGCCGCGGCCTGACTCTCGGCGCGCGTGACCTTCGGCAGGATCGGGTAGCGCACGTTGGCGAAAGCCTGCGCGATCAGCGCCGAGCAGATGATGCGCGTCGGATGCCCGGAGCCGAGTGCGATCATGCGCCGCCGCCAGCGCTGCGGCACGGGCAGCGGAAACAGATAGCGCAGCAGGTCGATGATGTTCTTCACGTCGTAGTCGAAGCCGATGCGCTCGGCCGCATAGTCGCAGACGCGCGCGCGGTCGTCCGCGGTCAATCCGACCGGGCGGCAGATGCGCGTGTGGAAGCGGCCGTATTTCGACAACGGCGCGGCGACGACGCCCTGGCCGATATTTGCCTCGACCAGCACCAGCGGCTCGCCGTCCGCGGTGGTGCGATCGCCGATCGGGCCGACATAGAGCGCGGCATGCGACCAGGTCGACTGCGTGAGATACTTGATGACGCCGGAAATGTGGTTGTTGCCCTCGACCAGCAGCACGTCGCCGGGCAGCAGCGCGCCGCGGAGCGCGGACGGCTCGCTCGGCGTGAAGGGCTCGTAGCCCGCCGCCGGCTTCTCCAGATAGCGGGCGATGACGCGCCCGACCCCCTCGACGATCATCCCCATGACGCCCATTCCCCAGCGTCAGGATCGAGACGCCGAAGCGCACTCCCCATTTCGCGCGAGACGTCGCGCGTCCGTCTTGTTGGTGACAAATTTAGTGCGGACTCATTGCAAATTGGTTCACTACGCGCGTAGGTGTTAATCGGCGTTAGCCATGGAAATTGCGCTGCCACGGGCATTCGTGCATTGTGACTGCACTTTCGGAAACCATTCGGACACCATGCCGCTGATGTCATGCCGCGTTTGAGCCGTCGCTCCTTTCTCG
>JBQCFB010000137.1:0-4652 GCA_051959715.1 Pseudolabrys sp. | reverse complement strand
CCGGTATTGCGGATGACGCACCAGGGCGTCGCCGAGTGGACGCTGTGCGCCGGCGCCGGCCGCACGTCGATCGCGAGGGCCGTGACGAACACCGCTGCCGCCAGAAGGAATCGCATGAGTGGTCCTGCGGATGGAGCGGACGGCTAACGCGCGTGCCGCGACAACGTTGCATCGGCGACGCCGGGTTCCGGCCGAGTCGTTCGCTGCTGCGGGGCGCTCGCGCGCCGCTCACAGGTGCGCCAGCACCGGAACGAAGGTCTGAGCCCTGACTTTAGATGGTCGAATGTCACCGGCGCGCGGCGCGCCGCGGCATTGCAACGCACGGGACCGGTGACCGGCCCCGGCAGGACAACCAAGGAGGCTATCCATGACCAAGACAAAACTTCTGACGGCGGTCGCGCTCGTCGGCGCCATCGCGATGGCGGCGACGCCTGGCTACGCCCGCGACGGACGCAACGCGGCTGCGGCGATCGGCTTCGGCGCCGGTGCGCTCGTCGGCGCGGCGGCGGCCAATGCCGCGAACAACAACGCCTATTACGGCTCAGGCTACTACGAGCCCGGTTACGCCTATGACCGCGGCTATGCCTACGATCCGGGCTACGTCGAGGAGCAGCCGGCCTATGCGTACGAGCCGGCGCCGGTCGTCACCTACAGCGCCGGCCCGGGCTGGGATCACGGCGGCCAGTGCTGGATCTCGACCGACCAGGGCCGCGGCTACGGCTATTACGGGGCGTGCGCGCAGCACAACGAGGACCAGTTCAACGCCCATATCGGCGACTTCCGCACCAACCGCAGCCGCATCAAGTAAGCGGCTCGAGGCTTGAACGAGGCGGCGGCCGGCGACGGCCGCCGCTTGTCGTTGTTTACTACTGCTCGGCGATCACGACGTGGGCGCAGCGCTCGCACTTGAAATAGGCAAGCGGGGTACGCGCTTCGCTCGCCTTCAGCCGCACCATCACGAGCAGGCGCCCGCCACAGGCCGGGCAGACGCGGCTCTTTGAGTTGGTGTCGGCGCTCCCCATCCCATAAGGAACACGACCGCGGCTGCGATCCTGCGGTCGGAGGGCATGGCGGCAGGATTGCCGGCGGCGCATGGCTGCCGGCGGATGTGGCTCTCGGTCGGAGCGGAGGGAGTTGGCGCGCCCTACGGGATTCGAACCCGTGTCGCCGCCGTGAAAGGGCGGTGTCCTAGGCCTCTAGACGAAGGGCGCCTGGCTTGCGGGGCCGGGGAGGCCGGCGCAGCGGATGGCTCCGTATAAAGAGCCTCGCCACGGCCCGCAAGCGCGGCTCACCAGCGGCCGGTATTCTTCATGGACGACCACGGTTCCTGCGGCGGCTTGGCCTGGCCCTTCTGCAGGAGCTCGATCGAATGGTTGTCCGGCGAGCGCACGAAGGCCATGACGCCGTCGCGCGGCGGCCGGTTGATGGTGACGCCGGCCTTCATCAGCCGGTCGCAGGTCGCGTAGATGTCGTCGACCTCGTAGGCGAGATGGCCGAAATAGCGGGCCTCGCCATAGTCCTCGGTGTCCCAGTTGAAGGTGAGCTCGACCTCGGGGCCGGGCCGGCCCTTCTTTTTACTGTCCTCGACGAGCGCCTGATCTTCGCTGCCCGCGAGGAACACCAGCGTATAGCGGTTCTTCTCGTCGACCCGGCGGCGGGTCTCTTTCAGGCCGAGCTTGTTGCAATAGAAATCGAGCGCCGCGTCGAGATTGCGGACGCGCAACATGGTGTGCAGATATCGCATGGACAAACCTCACGAGAGGGGATCGGCGTCTCGGACGAGCCGCGCCGGCACTATAGCAAATGATCGCCGACAATCTTGAGGCCGCCGTCGACCGTCTCCGCGAGCTCGTCGGCGACGCCAGCATGATCCTACCGTTCACCGGCGCCGGCATCTCGACCGAGTGCGGGATCCCGGACTTCCGCTCGCCGGGCGGCTTCTGGACCCGCAACAAGCCGATCCAGTTCGAGGATTTCCTGGCCAGCCGCGAGCTGCGCGACGAGTCCTGGCGGCGCAGATTCGTCATGGAGGACAGTTTCGGCGGGGCCAAACCCGGCCGCGGCCACCGCGCGCTGGCGAGCCTTCACAAGGCCGGCAAGGCGCCGGCGGTCGTGACGCAGAACATCGACAACCTGCACCAGGCCTCGGGCGTCGCGGCCGAGCACGTGGTCGAACTGCACGGCAACACGACCTACGCGACCTGCCTCGACTGCGCGCGCCGCTACGAGATCGCCGAGATCCGCGTGCGCTTCGAGGCGGATGGCGGCCACGCGCCCGATTGCGCCTGCGGCGGCTTCATCAAGACGGCGACGGTGTCGTTCGGCCAGGCCATGCCCGAGGCGGCGATGCGGCGCGCCGAGGCGTTGACGCGCGACTGCGATCTGTTCCTCGTGGTCGGCTCGTCACTTGTCGTGTGGCCGGCGGCGGGTTTCCCGGCGATGGCGAAGCGCAACGGCGCGGCTCTCGTCATCATCAATCGCGACGCGACGGAGTTCGACGAATTTGCCGATCTCGTCATCCGCCACGACATCGGCGACGCGCTCGCGCCCTTCATCGCCCATTGATTCGCAGCGGTCTGCCGCTGTGCACAGCTTGTGCGCAAGCCGATTTTGGCCTTTGCGGATTAAGGCCGGATGTTATCTTCGATTCACAAGATTCGACGAAGCGCCCTTCAAGAGGCGCCAGCAGGCAGCGGCGTCGGGGCAATTATGGCGTCGGACGGGATTGAATCGAAAATGCCTGGGACAAATTTCCGGCCAGGGGCAGCCAGAGAGATCGTCGACGATACGACGGCGACACTCATCGAGCTCACCGGAGTGATCAAGTGGTTTGACGTCTCGAAGGGCTTCGGTTTCATCGTTCCCGACAACGGCATGCCGGACATCCTGCTGCACGTGACCTGCCTGCGCCGCGACGGCTATCAGGCCGCATACGAAGGCGCGCGGGTCGTCGTCGAAGTTCTGCAACGGCAGAAGGGCCTCCAGGCCTTCCGCATCGTGTCGATGGACGAGACGACCGCGATCCATCCGGCGCAGATGCCGCCGCCACGGACGCACGTCACGGTGACGCCGACCAGCGGCCTCGAGCGCGCCGTGGTGAAGTGGTTCAACCGGCTGCGCGGCTTCGGCTTCCTGACCCGCGGCGACGGCACGCCGGACATCTTCGTGCACATGGAGACGCTGCGCCGCTACGGCATTGCCGAGCTGCGCCCCGGCCAGACCGTGCTCGTCCGCTTCGGGCCCGGCCCCAAGGGCATGATGGCCGCCGAGGTCCGCCCCGACGGCGGCCCGCTCGGTCCGGCGTCGCACTGACGAACGCGGCCGGCGTATCGCGCCGGCATCCTTCCAAATTCCGGTTGCCGGACGGAGCGCCCGCGCGTAAGCCGATGCGCATGTTTGTCCGATCGTTCGCCACCGCCGGCGCGCTTCTCCTCACTCTGACGAGTGCCTGGGCGCTCGACCGCAATACGGTCGAGATCGCGTCGAAGAGCGGCGTGCACGTCTTCACGGTCGAAATCGCCGACACGGAGGCCGCGCGCGAGAAGGGCCTCATGTATCGCAAGAGCCTGCCGCCGGGGCAGGGTATGCTGTTCGACTTCCACTCCGACCAGCCGGTCCGGTTCTGGATGAAGAACACCTACATCCCGCTCGACATGATCTTCATCCGCAGCGACGGCCGTATCCTCAACATCGCGGAAAACACGACGCCGATGTCCGAGCGCGAGGTTCCGTCCGCGGGCCCGGTGCAGGCGGTGCTGGAGGTGAGCGGCGGAACGGCGCGCAAGCTCGGCATCGTCGCCGGCGACCGCGTGGCCAATCCGATCTTCGGACGGCGCTAGCGCCGAGTTGTCGGAGCGGCGGCGAGCGTGTAATCGGGGCGCCTCGGGCTCGATCGCGGCGCCCGCCATCGGGGCATAGCGCAGTCTGGTAGCGCGTCTGGTTTGGGACCAGAAGGTCGCAGGTTCGAATCCTGCTGCCCCGACCAATTATCCCGGCAAGCATGTCCTGGCGACGCACTACTGGGACACCTCAAGTATACTTTGAGTATTCGGCTACCCGCCAGGCCGTATTCGGGACGGTACCCCGCGGGTCGCGGGCGGTTGCGCGGTCGGTCGCGACACCGGGAACATCGGCAGAACCCGGGTCAAGTCACTGAAGTGTCCCACGTTTCGGGGCACGAATTCTTCTAAGTATTGCAGTTCATAAAATATGATTTCTGCTTGCTAATTTATGCCGTCTGCTTGAAAGTTTATATCTCGGTTATGTGGGGTATTAGCCATTTAACAACCAATTGGTGCTGGCGCCGACGCGCGCGAGGGAAGCTCAAGGGGCAGGGGACGCCTGGGGAATGCGTGGTTTTCGAGTCGTTGGTTCATGCCGACCGTTGCACTGACATCGACGTTCGTGCGTCAGGTTGAATGCGGCACTGGACGCCGCAAGATCGACTATTTTGACGTCGGACAGCGCGGCTTCCTGCTCGAGGTCCGCCTGTCGGGCGGCAAGACCTTCTATCAGCGCTACACCGATGAGCGCGGCCGCGAGCGGCAGTACAAGATCGGACCGGCCGATGTGCTCTCGCTCGATCAGGCCCGCCGCAAGGCGAAACAGGTCGTGGCGGAAGCGCTGCTCGGTGCGGATCCGCAGCAGAAGCG
>JBQCFB010000136.1:0-21062 GCA_051959715.1 Pseudolabrys sp. | reverse complement strand
GGACCTGAAGATCGGACAGGTGACCGAGCTGGAAGGCTCGGACGGCCAGCTCGTCGCTGCCACCGTCAAGGGCAAGGATACGAGCGACCGCATCGCCTGCGACGCCATGCTCCCCTTCTTCGGCCTGACCATGAAGCTCGGTCCGGTCGCCGAATGGGGAATCAAGATGGAAGACGAGCTGCTCCCCGTCGACACTGCGGCGTTCGAGACCAACATCCCCGGCATCTTCGCCATCGGCGACATCAACACCTATGCCGGCAAGCTGAAGCTCATCCTGTCCGGCTTCCACGAAGGCGCGCTGATGGCGCAGAAGGTCTACCACTACGTCTATCCGGACAAGCGCCTGGTGTTCCAGTACACGACCTCGTCGACCAATTTGCAGAAGAAGCTCGGCGTGGCGTGAGTTTGCTTATCCCTCCCCTGAAAGGGGAGGGTCCGGCGCGTAGCGCCGGGGGTGGGGTCACGTCGAAATTGAGAAGGCTCCCCCACCCGGCTCGCAAAGCGCTCGCCACCCTCCCCCTGCGGGGGAGGGATAAGGAAGAAGAGATGCCCAAGATCACCTTCATCGAGCACGACGGCACGCAGCACGAGGTCGAGGCCGAGCTCGGCTCGACCGTCATGGAAGCCGCGCTCAAGAACGACATTGGCGGCATCGTCGCCGAATGCGGCGGCGGCTGCACCTGCGCCACCTGCCTCGTGCACGTCGACGAGGCCTGGAGCCCGATCGTCGGCCCGCCGTCTTCGGAAGAAGACCAGATGCTCGACGCCGCTTTCGAATTGAAGCCGACGTCGCGCCTGTCCTGCCAGATCAAGGTCACCGACGCGCTCGACGGGCTGATCGTCTACACGCCGTCCTATCAGGGTCGCTGAGTCGGGCGGCACGCGACCGCGCGCAACTGGTTGCCGATGGCAACGATTTTCCCGACTTTTTATACGCACGTTTTACGCCGGAAGCGCCGATACGCGCGTTGAATCGGCAAAGCCCCGCCGCATTGGCGGGCAGCACGCCGCACATTCGGGCAAGGGGAAAGAGCCGATCCGGCGGATAATGGGGGCGTCGATGAACGGGAGCGCGCGATGCATCGTCTCTGGATCGCGGCCTTACTGATCGCCGCAACGGCCATCCTGCAAATGCGCCTGGCGCCGGCGCCCGCCCGCGCCGAGGCCGACCTGTCGGCGCTCGAGTGCACCGACGTCACGCAGAGCAAGCTGCTCAAGCGCCTCTGCTACGACGAGGCGCATCGCACCATGGTCGCCGAGGTCGCCGGCCGCTATTATGCGCACTGCAACGTCGACCCGTCCGTGTTCGACGGCCTGTCGGACGCCGAAAGCGTCCCGAGCTATTACATCACCGAGATTCGCGCCGGCCACAAATGCAAGGCCGGCGACCTCGCGCCCGAGATCGCCAAGGTCATCGCGCAATAGCGGCCCGCATTCGTCCGCGCTAGTCGACGTGCATGTGCGCGAATTCGACGACCTTGTGCCACTTGTCGATCTCGCTGTGGATCAGGTTCGTGAATTGCGCCGTGTCGCCCGTAAGGGGCGCGCCGCCGAGCGCGACGAGACGCGCCTTGAGCGTGGGATCGGAGATCCCCTCATTGGTGAGGCGGTTGAGCTTGTCGACGATTTCGGCCGGCGTACCCTTGCGCACGCCGAGGCCGAACCAAGCGGTCCCTTCGTAGTCCGGCAGGAACTCCTTGATCGCCGGCAGATCGGGAAACGCGGCCTGGCGTGTCGCGCTGGTGACGCCGAGCGCGCGCACCTGCCCGGACTTCATGTAGCCGAGAGCCGACGGCAGCGGGTTGAACGTGCACTGCACCTGCCCGCTCACCAGGTCGGTATAATAGTTGGTGCGATACGGTACGTGAACGAGCTTCACGCCGGCGACCATGTTGAAGAGTTCGCCGAGCACGTGATTGATCGAGCCGACGCCGGGCGAGCACATGTTGATCTTGCCCGGATTGGCTTTCGCGTAGGCGATGAATTCCGGAACCGTCTTCACCGGCAGCGACGGGTTGACGATCAGCGCCGCCGGCACGCTGAGCACGCCCGAGACCGGCTGGATGTCCTTGACGAAATCGAAGTTGAGCGACTTGTACAGGCTGGTGTTGATGGCGTTCGTCTGCGTCACCCAGAGCAGCGTGTAGCCATCCGGATCGGCATGCGCGGCCGCATCGGCGGCGATGTTCGTGCCGGCGCCCGGCTTGTTCTCGACGACGAACTGCTGGCCGGTATGCTCCGACAGATAGCCGGAGATGAGGCGCGCGACGATGTCGGAAGACAGCCCGGCGGCGAAGCCGACATAGAGCCGCACGGGCCGCGTCGGATAGGCGGCGGCGAAACTCACGCGCGACAGGACCGGGAGCGCGGCGCAGCCGAGACCGGACTTCAGGATGCTGCGGCGAGATAAAATCATGTGTTCCACTCCCCTCTTTCGACCGGCGCGCGTCCGCCGGCTTATCGCTGATGCTGTTTCAGCATGTGATAATCGCGACCGTGCGCCGGTGCGCGATTTGGAAATTCTTATCATCCAATTCCACAAGCTCAACCGTGGTTTCTGCGCACGGGCAATGCATCGGCCATGCGCAGCGCCTTGACGGCAAGACGGCGGTAACCGGCGGCGAGGCCGCGAAACACGCCGCCGCGCAGGCCGCCGCGACCTCCCTTCCCGCGCCTGCGGCGTTCTGCCAGAATTGAAACGCCGGAGCGGACCGGCGATCGGACTTCAAGGGGGTGTGAAATGCTCACGCGACGAGGCTTCGCAGGCGTGGCCGGCTGCGCGATTTGCAGCCTTGCCGGATTTGCGGCGACGGAAGTGCTGGCGCAGGGCGCGCCGGCGACGACCGCGAACGGCGTCACCAGAAAGATCCTGTCCCGCACCGACGGCCCCGCCGCCGGCTACGAGACCATCATCATGGACGTGATCCTCGATCCCGGCGCCGTCATCGCGCGGCATACGCATCCCGGCATCGAGTCGACCTATGTGATGGAAGGCGGCTTCGAACTTCCGATCCAGGGCCAGCCGACCAAGATGGTGAAGGCCGGCGACGCGTTCCAGGTCCCGCCGGAAACGCCGCATGCCGGCGGCAAGGCGCCGACCGAGAAGACGCGGCTGATGATCAATTACATCGTGCAGAAGGGCAAACCGCTCGCCTCGCCGGCCTGAGCGCCGGCGCGCAAAGACCGCGTCGCAGTGCCCGATCGGGTCCGCCTACGCGGCCCGCATCGGCTCGCGGCGCGGCGTTGCCTGGGGATCGGCGTCGGCGGAGACGCGATTGCGGCCCTCGCGCTTGGCGCGATAAAGGCAGGCGTCCGCGGCCGCGATCAGCGACTGCGGCGTGCCGCCCGGGCTCAGTTCGGCGACGCCGATCGACACCGTGACGCGGCCGAGGTTCTCGCCGGTCGAGCGCTTGACGACCTCGCTCGCCCCGACCATGGCGCGCAGCTTGTCGCCGACCGACGCGGCATGGGCGAGGCTGGTATTGGGCAGGACGACGACGAACTCCTCGCCGCCGTAACGCGCCACGAGATCCACGCCCTTGAGGTTCTGCCGCAGCGTCTGCGCGATGAGCTGCAGCACGATGTCGCCGGTGAGGTGTCCGTGCACGTCGTTGAACATCTTGAAGTGATCGACGTCGACCATCAGCAGCGAAAGCGGCAGGCCCGACTGCGCCGACTGCTTGACGGACGTCGCCAGGAATTCGTCGACATGCTTGCGGTTGGCGACGCCGGTGAGCGGATCGGTCAGGCTTTCGGCGCGCACGGCCAGCAGGTCCTGCTGCAATTTCGAAATGTCTTCGCGCGACTCGCGCAGGCTCGAGCCGAGCGCGAGGTTCTCGCTGCGCGTCTCGTGGACGGTGGCGACGACAGCCGAGACGATGCTGCGCAGCAGCTCGCGGTCGAGCGGCGTGTGCAGCTTCTCGCCCGCGCCCCACAGCGTGTCGCCCATCGTGCCGGTGAGGCCGATCGCCGCCTCGATCATCGAGGCGACCTGGTCGACCTCGTCGTTCAGGCGCTCGCCGATGTCGGCGATGCGCCGCGCGACCTTCTCGGTCGCCACGTAGCGTTCGCGCAGCCTGTCGATCTGCGGCAGCTCGAGCTTGGCGCCGCGCACGCGGATGGCGTCGATCGCGGCGTTCAGCGCCGGGTTGGTCCGCTGGATATAGAGATAGGCGAGTTCGTAGTTCTTCGGGTCGGCCGGCACGCCCCACTCGTGCATCAGCCGGATGATGTCATCGCAGCCGCCGTCGCCTGAAGTGTCGGTCATGGCCGTCTCACAGAACCGCTTTGCGCCTCCGCGCAAAGCCGCGGATCTTCTGCGGTATTATGAAGCTCCGGCCGTAAATGAATGGTTTACCACTGCGGGGCCGGGAGCCCCGGCGGGGGCCGGCGCCCGCTCAGAACCCCGTGGCGAAGCGCGCCATGACCACGATGATCGCGACCTGCATCGTGCCCTGCACCGCGACGACGCGGACGTAGGTTTTCATCCAGCGCGCGATCTTGGCGCCGTCCGGCTGCGGCTTCTGCATCTCGAAATAGAGCCGCAGGTTGACCGGCAGGAGATAGCCGAGGCCCTGCACCGTCAGGATGGTGACGATGGTCAGCGCTGCGATCACCCACCAGAACTCCGGATAGCCGAGGTCGAGGAAGCCGAGCCGCTTGGCGAGGAACCAGCCGGCCGTCGAGGTGATGGTCGACAGGGTCGGCATGAGGATCAGCGTGCGCGGGATGATGCCGGACATCATCGTCTTGCGCGTCTCCGGCGACACGCGCCGCAGCACCGGCCCGACGACGAAACCCATGAACAGGTCGATGCCGGTCCACAGCACGCCGGCCATGACGTGCACGAAATTGAGGAACCAGAGGCTCGTCCCGTTGATGGCGAAGACCATGACGACGAGCGCGGCCAATGCCGGGATCAGGTAGACCGGCTTCAGCGGCGAGGCGATGCGCGGCGGCGCGGCGCCTGGAGCTGCGGCGATCGTTTCGGTCATGGCGTGAATCCCCCGGCTGGTCTCGCGCGCATTCTAGCGGAGCGGTCGCGGGGGTCTATTGCCCTGCCGTCGTCCTGAGGTGCGAGCGAAGCGAGCCTCGAAGGACCTCTGACTCAGAGGCCCTTCGAGGCTCGGCGCTGTCGCGCCGAGCACCTCAGGGTGACGGGACGCTGACGAAGCGACGACACCTCAGAACAACGGCCTGGCTCAGCCCGGATAGACGTGCGGATGCCGCTTCTTGTAGACGCGCTGCGGCGCGGCTGCGCCCTGATAGGCCGGGTTCGGGAAGCAGTCGCCGATGCGGCCGGCGGCGACCGTGTCCCAGCACTGCTGGTGGGTGACGAAGCCGCAATTCGTGGCGCCGCTGCCCTCGAGGCCGCCGCTGTAGATCGCGCACCACGGATACTGGATCTCGGCCTTGGCCGGCGCCGGCTGCAGCATCAGCGCCGCGCCGCCCGCGACCGCCAGAATTGCGATGAGCCTGAGCATCGAACACCTCCGTACCGGGCGCCGGCGAGGCGGCCGGCGCTTTTTCATATAACGTTTCCGCCCGCGAAATCCTGTGCCCGCGCTGGACAGGGGCCGCGCGACCGGCTTATCACCCGGTCAGCCGCGCGGAAAGGCGGCGGCTTCTCGAACGCAACAAAGGACGACGCCCGTGGACGCCAGCACTTCCCAGGACATGCTCTACGAGATCAAGGACGGCGTCGGCTGGGTCACGTTCAACCGTCCGCAGGCCCGCAACGCCTTCACCTTCGCCATGTACGAGCGCCTGTCCGAGATCGCCCAACAGGCTAACACCGACAAGTCGATCAAAGTCCTCGTCTTCCAGGGCGCCGGCGACAAGGCCTTCGCCTCCGGCACCGACATCAACCAGTTCCGCGCCTTCAAGTCGCCGGACGACGCGCTCGAATATGAAGGCCGCATCGACCGCGTGCTCGGCGTGCTCGAGACCTGCCGCGTGCCGACCATCGCCGCCATCAACGGTGCCTGCACCGGCGGCGGCGCCGGCATCGCCGCCTGCTGCGACATCCGCATCGGCACCAAGACGGCGCGCCTCGGCTTCCCGATCGCGCGCACGCTCGGCAACTGCCTGTCCATGTCGAACCTGTCGCGGCTGACGGCGCTGGTGGGACCTGCGCGCGTCAAGGACCTGATCTTCACCGCGCGCCTCGTCGAGGCGCCGGAGGCGGCCGCCATCGGCCTGCTCACCGAAGTCGTCGAGGACGGCGCGGCCTTGCAGACGCGCGCGGCCGAGATGGCCAAGCTCATCGCCAACCACGCGCCGCTCACCATGAACGCGATCAAGCAGGGCCTCGCCCGCCTGATGCAGCGCCTGACGCGCGAGGAAGGCGAGGACCTGATCCTCATGTGCTACATGAGCAAGGACTTCCGCGAGGGCATGGACGCGTTCCTCAACAAGCGCGCGCCGCAGTGGAAGGGCGAGTAGAAGCGCCGCTTTCACGAAGACGATTGCGTCCCTTCGATCCGCGCGAGATCGGCCTCCAGCAGCCGCAGCGTCTCCTCGAAGGTTTTCAGCAAATCGTGCGAGATATCCTCGTGCTTGCCGGCATTGTTCAACCTGTCGGTCCGCTCCCGCTGGTCGCGAACGAGCTGCCGACACCTGATGACGTGCGCGCGCGCAAACGTGTCGTGGCCGGACATGGGGCTCTCCTGCTGTCAGGCGGGAGCGCTCACTGTCTCTCAGCCACCGACGCCCGGGACGTCCCTTGCCGGTGATGAGAGACAACGGTTTCGGTCGTCCGGAGTTGCAGGAAAACGCGGCTAGCGCCGATCCGGCGGCATGCGTCGATGTTCGCAGCTTCAGCCAGACTTCATTGAAAACCAGACGGCCAAATGCGGCCGTCCCGATATGGAAATCCGCCTGACCCGTCCGGAACTCGCGGAAGCCGGCATATCGACGACACGGCGATCTAGAACATCCCGAACAGCCTGAACCCCGCCGTCACCGCCGGGCTCTCCAGCGCCGCGATCGCCGTCACGATGCACATGGCGAGCGGCAGCAGCAGGACAGCCGCGCCCTCCTGCCTGTCCTGCGCCGCGCGCCGTTCGATGGCAGCCAGAATGTCCGTCGGCATCTCGTCGCTCCTCAGGCCTGCGTGCCGCCCGCGAGACTTCATACTCGCCAGAGTCCATGCAAGCCGCCTGCCAGACGGTGTCGAAGCTTCGTAACAATCGAATAAAGACGTTATGACAGCCGGCGGTGATTGGCGCGGACGCGGCGCCGGTAGGACGTCGCCGCACGCCGGAGCGCAACGCCGGCGCCCTGCCCGCGCATGAGCGCCAGCCCGATCGCGAATTGCGCTTCGGCGGCCGCCGCCATCTTCTCGGTCACCATGCGCGTCGCCTCGGTGCCGGCGGTGGCGTCGTTGAGCCAGAACCGCATCATGCGCGCGGCCATCACCTGCTGCGCCTGCGCGGCGAAGCGCCAGGCCTCGAACCAGGATTTCGCGGAGATCATTGCCATTCCAACGTGCTGCCCGCCCCGGCGGACAACAAGCGGGGCGGCCGAGCGTTCCGGTGGTGCGCCGCCGCCATACCCGCGCTAGGATGCACGGTACAGGCGCACGCCCGAACGATGCGCCCGAGGGGGAAACATGCCGAATTTTGCTTCATCGCTCGACCGCCGTGCCTTCCTGACGGGCGCCGCCGCCGCCGGCCTCGCGCTCACGACGGGCGCGCGCGCCGACGAGTCCTGGCCGACGCACCCGGTGCGGGTGATCGTGCCCTATCCGGCCGGCGGCTCGACCGACGTCCTGACGCGCATCCTGATGGACAGGTTCAAGGACATGCTCGGCCAGAATTTCGTGGTCGAGAACCGCAGCGGCGCCGGCGGCAATATCGGCATGGCGGTCGTCTCGGGCAGCCCGGGCGACGGCTACACGATGGGCGCGGCGACCATCGGCCACTTCGCCATCAATCAATATCTCTACAAGACGATGCCGTTCGACGCCGCGAAGGACCTGATCCCGGCGTCGCTGACGTGGGAATTGCCGAACGTGTTCGTGGTCGCGGCCGACCGCGTGCCGGCGAAGACGGTCGCCGAGTTCATTGCCTACGCCAAGCAGAAGGGCAGCGTGACATTCGGCTCGCCGGGCGTCGGCACGTCGCCGCACCTCTCGGGTGTGCTGTTCGCCAAGAACGCCGGTATCAACGCCACGCACGTGCCGTTCCGCGGCGCGGCGCAGACCATTCCCGCGATGCTCGCCGGCGACGTCACCTTCGCCATCGACAATCTCGCTTCTTACGTCGGCACCATCCAGTCGGGGCAGATGCGCGCCCTCGCCGTGACCTCGGAGCAACGCTGGCCGACCATGAAGGACGTGCCGACCATGGGCGAAGCCGGCGTGAAGGATTTCGTCGTCACGTCGTGGGCGGCCTTCGTGTTCCCGAAAGGCACGCCGCGTCCGATCGTCGACAAGGTCGCCGCCACGATGAAGTCCATCGCCGCCGACGAGGCCGTGCAGAAGCGCTTCCAGGTCGCGGGTGCGCGCTGCATCTCCTCGACCATGGAGGAGGCCCGCGCCTACGCCGCGCGCGAAGCCGCCAAGTGGAAAGACGTGGTCGCGCTGTCGGGCGCGAAGGTGGAGTGACGCGCCGCGACGATCGCTACCGGCGCGACGCTCCGACCAGCCGATAATTGGGACGCACACCGGCGCGCGGCGGCGCAGCCGGCGCCACGCCGCGCCGCTTCGCCTCCTGCTTCACGAAGTCGATGAACGCCTGCAAGGGCGCGGTCATGCGGCGGCGGCTCGAATGATAGAGGAAGAAGCCCGACATTGACGGCGTCCAGTCTTGCAGCACCGGCACGAGCCGGCCGGCCGCGAGGTCGTCCGCAATGTAGTCGCGCAGCAGGTAAGCCAGCCCGAGTCCGTCGAGCACGGCGCGGATCGACAGGTCGATATCGTTGACGATGAGCCGGCCCGTCACCGCCGCATGCACAACACGGCCGTTCCTGGAAAAATCCCAGCCGAAGATCGCGCCGTTCGGCAGACGGTTGCGGATGCAGTCGTGATCGCGCAGGTCGCGCGGCGATGTCGGCGGCGCATGCCGGCGCAGATAATCCGGAGAGCCGACGACGAGGAAGCGCGCTTCGCCCATGACGCGGATCGCGACCATGTCGCGCTCGACCTGCTCGCCGAAACGGATCCCCGCGTCGAATCCTTCCTTGACGATGTCGCCCGGCATCTTGACGACGGCCACATCCAGTTGCACGGCGGGATACGCGCGCATGAAGCGCGCCAGCATCGGGCCGATCATGAAGTCGGCGACCGGCGGCTGCACCGCGAGCCGCAGCAGGCCGCTTGTCTTCTGCCTCTGATCGATGGCCTCGCCGGCCGCGGCGCCCAGTTCGTCGAGCGCGGGACGAACGCGGGCCAGCAGGCGCGCTCCGGCTTCCGTCAGGGAGACGCTGCGGGTCGTCCGGTTCAGCAGGCGCACGCCAAGGCGCTCTTCCAGCGAACGCAGGTTCTGGCTCAAGGTCGACCGCCCGATGCCGAGCAGCGTCGCCGCCTTCGCGAAGCTCCCCTGCTCCGCGATGACCGCGAAGGCCGACATCTCGGCAAACTGCGACCCGCGCATTGTTCTGCCCTGTCGAACAACCCGTACGGATAATACGAAATTATCACACAAGAGCAAAGCGACCTAGACTCTTCGCCGTGCCGCGATCGCGGCGCGGACGAAGGAGCGAGCCATGGCCCTGCGGTTTGGAAGACTCCTGCCGGTCGTCGCGTGCCTCGCCGTCTTTTCGCACGGCGATGGAGCATCGGCACAGGATGCGCAGCGGACGGCGCGAAACCCGTTCGTCGGAACGTGGTCGTTGGTGTCGATCCGCTATGTCGAGAAGGACGGCCGCAGCATCGAGCCGTTCGGGCCGGGCGCGAAGGGAATGCTCTGGTTCGATGCGGACGGCCGCTTTGCCACCCAGGTGATGGCCGCGAACCGTCAGCCCTTCGCCTCGAACAACCGCATGACCGGAACGCCCGAGGAAAACAAGACGATGTCGCGAGGCGTCGTCGCCTATTTCGGAACCTACACGGTCGACGAAGCCGGCCGCGTCTTCACGTTGCACATCGAACAGAGCTCGTTCCCGAACTGGAACGGCACCGACCAGCAGCGGCGCTTTGCTTTCAGCGCCGACGAATTGCACTACACCGCGGCCAGCTCGACCGCCAACCCGGCCGAGTCGGCAGAGCTTGTCTGGAAGCGGGCGCGCTGAGCGGAATTGAATTCCGCTCGTTCCCGCGGAAGCGGGAACCCAGGCTCTGTCGTGCCGGCACATCGCAACTGGGTCCCCGCTCTCGTGGGGACGAGCACGAAACCCCGCCCCTACTCCGCCTTCTTCCACACCACGATCGGATTGGCGCCGCCGACCGGCGGGTTCGGCACGGAATAGCGCAACATGCCGTTCTCGATCGCATAGCTGCGGTTCTGCACCGTGCTCTCCCAGTTGCCGAACATGGCGTGCTCGATCCTGAACACGATGACCTTCTTGGCCTCGTCGAGCGTGTAGCGGCCCCAGTGCGGATTGCAGCCGATCGCGTTGGCGCGGTACTCCTCCGGCGTGCCCTTGGTGCGGTCGTTGGACGCGTATTTCGGCCGGCCGCCGGCGCAGAGCTGGAGCGAGTAGCGACCCTGCGCGTCGAAGATCAGCAGCCCGGCCGGGTTGTCGCCGTAGAGCGGCGTCTTCGATCCGGGACGCTCGTCGTTGACCGACACCAGGCTCCAGGCGCCGACCAGCGGGTTGGATTGCGCCGCGGCGCCCGACGCGCTTGCAGCGATTGCGAATGATGAAAATGCGATTGCCATTGCCAGCCTGATCGACATTTCTGCCCCCACGAGCGGTGTTGATGCTGACGTGCCCGCGCATCTCACACGCAGGGCAGCAATGCAGGCAATAAATCGCGCGTTAAATCGCATTGACCGCGCGCGTCCCGTGTCCACAATCGCGCGCGCGTCACGAACGCCCGGTTGCGGGCGTCGCTCGCCGCACAAGAAACGAGAAGCCTTCGGGCGAGAGCGCCGATATCACAGGGCGCCACAGGGAGAACGCACGGCATGACGGCACGCGCCATACTGGTCGAGAAGGATGTCGCCGTACCGATGCGCGACGGCGCCGAGCTCATGGCCGACGTCTTCCGCCCCGAGGCAAGCGGCGAGCGCGTGCCGGCGATCCTCAATCTCGGGCCCTACCAGAAGGACAAGCTCTGGGTCGTGCCACCGGCGCTCGAGGAGAAGCAGAACGAGTGGATGAACTGGGAGACGGTGAACCCGGAATGGTGGGTGCCGCGCGGCTATGCCTGCGTGCGCGTCGACGGCCGCGGCACCGGCCGCTCGCAGGGCCAGTGCGAGCCGTGGTCCTTCGCCGAGGCGATCGATTTCCACGACGCCATCGAATGGGCGGCGGCGCAGCCCTGGTGCAACGGCAAGGTCGGCCTGTCCGGCATTTCCTACTTCGCCATCAACCAGTGGTTCGTCGCCAATCTCCAGCCGCCGTCGCTGAAGGCGATGATCCCGTGGGAAGGCTTCGCCGACATCTACCGCGACGCGCTCTATCACGGCGGCATCCTCAACGTGTTCATGACCAACTGGTTCACCGCGCACCTGATGCACCACAAGCTCGGCCGTGCGTCGCAATCCGCGCCGGATCGCTGGAAGGTGAACACGCTCGATCTGTGGCTGTCGAACAATCTCGACAGCGGCGCGCTCGCCGGCGCGCAGGCGCAGTGGGACAGGATCACCGTGCCGTTCCTCTCGGTCGGCAACTGGACCGGCTTCGGCCTGCACCTGCGCGGCAACACCGAAGCCTTCGCGCGCGCCGCCTCGCAGCACAAGAAGCTGCGCATCCACACCGGCAGCCATGTGCATCCGTTCTACACCGAGGAAGGCCGGCAGGATCAGGTCCGCTTCTTCGACTACTGGCTGAAAGGTATCGACAACGGCGTGATGAACGAGCCGCCGGTGAAGCTCGCCATCCGCCACGGCGCCGACAGGATCGAATGGCGGCACGAGCAGGAATGGCCGCTCAAGCGCACACAGTGGACGAAGTTCTATTTCGACCTGTCGCGCGAGGACGGCGCGCCGGAACACGCCGCGAAGCTCGTGCACGAGAATCCGAAGCAGGCGAAGTCACGCACTTACGTCACCTCGCATCTCGGCACGATGGGCTCGTCGTCGGCGGCCTCCTCGCAGGTGATGGGCGGCGGCGGCATCCGCCCGAACATGGGCGTGGCGCTGGAGACGGCGCCGATGGACGCCGACATGGAGGTGACGGGTCCCCTCGCCGCGTCGTTCTGGGTGTCGAGCGAGAGCGAGGACATGGACCTGTTCCTGACGCTTCGCCATTTCGACGCGCAGGGCAACGAGATCATGGAGACCGGGCAGCAGGGCGCGCCGGTGCCGGTCGCGAAAGGCTGGCTGCGCGTGTCGCATCGCGAGCTCGATCCCGCGCTGTCCGCGCCGGGACGGCCGTACCATGCGCACAAGCGGCGGCTCTATCTGAAGCCCGGCGAGATCGTGAAGGTCGACGTCGAGATCTGGCCGACCTCGATGGTGTTCGCCAAAGGCCATCGCCTGCGCCTCGACGTGCAACCGCGCGACGGTGTCGGCAGTCAGGGCTACATGCACTATCATGCCGACTACAACACCGGCAGAAACACCATCCACGCCGGCGGCCAGTACGAGTCCTATCTCCTTCTCCCCGTCATTCCGCGGTAGCCCATGCCCAACATCGCCATCCTCGACGACGACCACATCCTGCGGCTCGTCCGCTACGCCATTGCCGGGCCGGGCGAGGTCACGCAGGCCTGGGCGGAAGGCTTCTTCCTGCCGGAGGACGCCGACATGGCGCGCGTCACGCAAGCCGGCGCCGGGCTGCATGCGGCCGACGGCGTGACGCTGCTGCCGCTCGGCAGCGACGTGCGCGGAAGCGGCGATCTCGACGTGCTGATTTTCCGCCGCGGCAAGATCGACGCCGCGCTGATGGACGCGCATCCGAAGCTCAAGCTGATCCAGCGCATCGGCGAGCGCGCCGACCAGATCGACCTTGCCGCCGCGAAGGCGCGCAACATTGCGGTGTCCTGCGTGCCGCGGCCCTCGCTCCAGCTCACCGCCGAGCACGCCATCCTCATGATGCTGGCGCTGGGCAAGAGACTCCTGCCGGCCGATGCGGCGACGCGCGCCGGCACGTTCGACGCTTCGCGCGTCCATCCCGACCACGGCGTCGCCTATAACTGGACGCGGCAGGCGCCGCTCGCCGGCCTGTTCGGCAAGACGGTCGGCATCGTCGGCATGGGCGAGGTCGGCGTCATGGCGGCGCGCATGGCGCAGGGCTTCTCCGCGCGCGTTCTCTACTGCAACCGCACGCGGCTCAGCGCGGAAAAGGAACGCGCGCTCGGCGTCGAATACCGCGCGCTGCCCGACCTGCTCGGCGAAGCGGACTTCGTCTCGCTGCACGCGTCGAACCTGCCGGACAACAAGGGCATGATCGACGCCAGGTTCTTCGCCGCGATGAAGCGCACGGCCTATTTCGTCAATACGAGCCGCGGCCGCATGGTCGACGAGCAGGCTTTGGCCGACGCGCTCGCCAAAGGCGCCATCGCCGGCGCCGGCATCGACGTGTTCTTCGAGGAACCGCTGCCCTTACCCTCAGCCCTCACGAGCGCGCCCAACATCATCCTGACGCCGCACATTGCCGGCGGCTCGCGCACCGGCATCATCGAGGAGGTCGCGGCGCTGCTCGGCAATTGCCGCGCCGTCCTGAAAGGCGGCGCGATCGCGCACCGGGTGGCGTGAGGCGGCCCGGCCTTCTTTCACGTCACGAAATGGAAGAACCACCACCTGCGCGTTGTTTCCCCTCATGCCGAAGCCTGCCATCATCGGCGCAGGGACGACGCCTGAAACAAGAACCCGAACAACGACACCTGGGGGAGACACGACAATGCGCACATTCACACGCGCCGGGCTCGGCGCCATCGCCGCCGCAGCCTTCGCGCTGACCGCCGGCCTCGCGCAGGCCGAGGACTATCCGTCGCGCACCATCAACCTGATCGTGCCCTATCCGGCCGGCGGCGGCGTCGACACGGTCGGCCGCGTCATCGCCAACAAGCTCTCCGAGGGCCTCAAGCAGCAGGTCATCGTCGTCAACAAGCCCGGCGCCGGCTCCGTCATCGGCGTGCGCGACGCGGCGAAATCGACGCCCGACGGCTACACCATCCTGATGCTGGTGACCGGCGCGAGCCTGCCGGCCAATCCCGGCTACGATTTGCAGAAGGACTTCGAGCCGATCGGCCTCGTCGCCTCGATCCCGATCGTCATCATGGCGCATCCCTCGCTGCCGGTGAAAACGATGACCGACATCGTCACGCTGGCGAAGAAGGAGCCGGGCAAATACAATATCGGCACGCCGCCCTCGCCGACGCTGAACTACTTCGGCGCCGAGATGTTCAAGTCGATGACCGGCGCCGACGTCGTCGTGGTGCCGTACAAGGGCACCGGGCCGCTCACCACCGACCTGCTCGGCGGCCACATCAAGCTCGCCTTCAACACGCTGCCGCCGGCGATCGGCAACATCAAGGCCGGCGCCATCCGCGCCGTCGCGGTCGCCGCGCCGGAGCGCCTCGCCGCCATCCCCGACGTGCCGACGACCAAGGAGGCCGGGCTCGCGCTCGACATCGTGCAGTATTACGGCCTGGTCGCGCCGGCCAAGACGCCGAAGGCGATCGTCGCGCGGCTCAACGCCGAGCTCAACAAGGTGCTGGCCATGCCCGACATCAAGCAGCGGCTGATCGACGACGGCGGCTCCGCCATGCCGTCGACGCCGGCCGCCTACGCCGCCAACATCAAGGACAATGAGAGCAAGTGGGCGGCGCTGATCAAGAAGCTCGGGCTCAAGGTGCAGTAATGGCGGACGACATTGTCGGCGTGTGGCGGCTGGCCGAGACCTCGGCCAGGGGCGACGACGGCGCGCCCATGCATCCGCCCTATGGCGAGGACCCGCGCGGGCTCCTGGTGTTCTACGCGGACGGGCGGATGATGTCGGTCCTGTGCGACTCGCGCAAAGCGCTGCCGCCGGGCGAGAGCGTGCGCGAGTACATGTCGTACTGCGGCAACTACACGTGGGACGGCAAGACGCTGGTGACGCGCGTCGATGCGTCGGCCGAGCAAAAGCGCGTCGGCGGCGAGCAGACGCGCTTCACGGCCTTCCGCGACGGGCGGCTTGTCCTGACGCAGAAGCCGCGCGAATGGCAAGGCAAGACGCAGCACCGCGAACTGGTGTGGGAGAAGGTGGCGGCGGCCACTTGATCCCTCGGCGCTCATCGTTGCGCCCTCTCCCCTCCGTGGGAGAGGGCATTGAGGGACCCTCGACACAGTCGGTTGGGTGAGGGGGCGGCCTCAGTGGCTGAGCGCGCCCGCCCCTCCTCCGGTCACCCCCGCGAAAGCGCGGATCCAGCTTTGCCAAGCGATACTCCCGGAGTATGGGATGTCCGCCTCGACAACCGCATCGAGGTTGCCGCTCCGTTCAAGCGACAGAAAAACTGAGGAGGATGAAAGCCCCGAACAAGCCTCTTTATGTTTTCTAAAGGCAAGGGATGGTCAAGCACTCTAATGCCAGATAGCACCAATGCGTGAGCGACGTCGCAGCCTGAAAAATAAGCATCGAATTCGCTTTTTGATATCGCGGCCTCGCGACCGAGATTTGCCCAGATGCTCGACGGCTTGTCGGAAATAACACGGACTAGGCAGGCGTACCCCTGTAGAGCAGCCACCGGAGACGTTGTGTAAATCCAGACCTTTGCGCCCCGCGCAATGTTAGGCCGCCGCTTCCGCAACTCGACGGTCTTCTCACCTTCAAATATTTGACGTGCGTATTTCGGTCTTACCGAGATAAGAACGTCGGACTCGTTTTTCATCGCGGAAATCCCGAAGCAATAATCTGCTCAAGATTTTTAAGGGTAATGGATGTCGCCGTGATGAAATTCGTTCCCGAGTCGCACCCCATTGCTTTTAGGTCTCTTACACCCACAGGCTTCGGAAGCGGCAATAGATTGTCAAACGTCGTAACAAGGACACGATCTGCTTTCGAAATCACACTGAGATCGCTCACCACCCCTCCTCGCTCGATAATTTCAGGGACGTCTCGTTTGGGAATAGTGATTGCGTCCACTGCCCTTGCTAGCGCCACAACCGCACCACGTCCACCGCTTCTGACTGACTCGTAGAACGCAAGGACCGTACCGGGCGCCATCACCTTTGCCGCATTGATAGTATTGAAGTAACTACGCCTACTAAGAAACTGCGCCTCCGGCACGTCAAGCATCGAAAGCTGCTCCTGTGTCTCTAGAAGAGCATTCGCGAACTCCTTCGTGATCGGGATGATCGTAGCTTTGCGCTTGGGCAGAGCCAAAATCGTAGGCGATAGTAAGCTCTCTAGCTCTAGCAGAGACAAAGTCGATTCGCTGGCATCTGGCCCAATAAGGCGCACGCCTGGCGCGTCGAATGAAGGCGGCGCAGCCTGCAGCTTAATCCCCGTAAGCCTCTCAATGGCCAATCGCGCGGACTCCCAAGAGTCTTTCGTGATCGGCTCGCCAACAGCGACCTTACTCAAGGTCGCCAAACCGGTCCGCCTCTGCCTGAACCCATGATTCAACGCGATGCGTCGCGTGATTGGGTGATGGGGTACATCCAACAGCTCGATCACACACTTACTGGCAGCCGCGCAGATACGCACTTGCTCGGCAATTAAGAAATCGGCGATCGTCGATGAGTACGGATGGGCCTGTCGGACGCAGACAGCCGACCGAGACGGCCCCTCTAGTTGGGAAACGGCACGAAGAAGGGCCACGCCGATTAGTCCCCCAGCATCACTTATGCAGAGGCGCTGACATTTGCTTATTGGCGCACCAAGATAGTCAGATGGGGCAACGCGCTCTATTTCAAAAAATTCCTTCAGTTCTTCGTTATTCGACGAACTGATGTAAAAGTTATGAGTTGCTTTTATCGAAGTCGCTCGTGATTCAAGCGGGAGATCAATCATCTCTGCGAGCTCAGAAAGAGCGATTATATCTAACCCAAATTGTGACATTAGCGCGTCGCGCGCCATCAGCACCTTTGCATCGCTCGTGACATAACCAGCCGCTTTAGCGGCAATCGCGTGACATACGTGACGGATATCGGATAAATCATTCGCTGTTAGCGGATTTGAATTGTCGGGGAATATACACCGACTTACGTCTGGGCTCAGTGCTTCTAAGGCTTCGATTCTTTGAGCAGGCAGCACAGGAATCTGCCTTGCCAATGCAAGTATTGGATCCAAATTCCTGTCCCGGGACGTGCGTTCGAGTTCACGAATCAACTCGACACTTGCGGCAAGTCTAATTTGATGATCTAGCGCGGCTTTAAAAAGTGCGCCTGCGTCGCTTGATCTTGGTCTTTGGGGTTTGACCACATCAAAAAAAACATTGAGGTCTATCGCGTAGAGTGGAACGTCTACTCCACGCCTCTTCGCCTCGAGGGCTTTGGCGGTTTCTACGGTCGCGCCCGACATCAGTGAGAGCAGACTGGGAGAATCTAGCTGCAGCGTTTTCACATTAATCGTTCGGTTGCGTGACGTGCCGCCAGACTTCATTCGGCGAGTAGCGAAGCCATTTTTCTCGTAGAACGAATTCGCCGATCCTAAGTCGGTCGCCACATTGGCTACAATGCTCAGGTAGCCGTCCGCTTCAGCTTGGGACTTGAGCGCCCGTAGTAACTTTGTCGCAAATCCATGGCCCCGCCATTTTGGCGATACGCATATCTGCCTCACGCGCAAGTGAGGAAAAATGCCGCCAAAGAGAAGGTGGCCCGCATAGCTGACGGCACCATCGTCCTCGACGGCTAGGACAATCAACTTGCCTTGTTGCGCGGCCTCCGCATAGGCGGGCCCCGGGAGAAATCCTAGCGCTTCGCGCTCGTTATCGGCGTGCGTGCGGACGGCCTCAAGGAACTGAGCCGTCCGCGAAAACTCTCTATAAAGCATATAGTTGAACGACATGTCATACCACCTCACGTTGAGGAGTATCCATGGTTGCAGCCATGAGACAAGCGGCATCGTAGCGTTCAAAGGATTTATCAGAACATCCCTTGACTTCTCTCCTACGTCTACTATCCTAGGAACATCCACCCCATGCGAGGGGCGTTCCTGCAGGACACTGCTGAACGTGGGGTGGACGGCGGCGCCCGCGGGCGGGGCTTGTAACCCCGCGCCCGGGAGGCCCCGCACAGCCGCCCGCCGGCATTAGGACCGGCTGCCCCATGTCAGGGGCTGCACGCGGCGGAGACGAAGGAGCGGCGGGAGCCGTTCCGGATCGGGGGCCCACTGAGGGGCTCCGTCTCCGTCCGGAAGCGCGGCCGAGGGCGCCAAAAATCGCCGCGGTGGAGCATCGGAAGGCGACGCGCCGGCCTTCATCAAACGGCGCGGCCCGCCCGCGCCCCGCAAGGGGCAAAGGCGGGAGGTCGGATGGACGCGCCTCTCGGTGCTCCACCCCCTCGCGCTTCATTGAGAAGTGCGAGGCTCATCCGCCGAAGCCCCGACGGGGCAAAGGCGGACGCAAAAGCCGGCGCGATTTCGCGCGCGGCAACGAACCCGCACACCCTCACCTCACGAACGGAGCAAGCCACGCATGACACGTGTTCGTCGCGGCAAGAATCCTCACAAGACCGGGCGCAGGCGCCGCGTCGCCCGCGGGCTCGGCCGCATCGGCGGTCCCGATCTCGAGCGCCGCCTGCGCGCGGCCGGGCTCGCCCGTGACGACGAGACATCGCCGCAGGAGATTCAGGCCGACGCATTCCGCGCCGCACTCGCGCGCCGGATCGCGATGACGATCAACCAGTGGCCCGGCTGTCCGGAGCCGGCGTGCAAGCGCGCCCGCGGCTGCATGGCGCCGCGCATCCTCTGCTCCAATGCGCACGAGAAGCCGATGAGCGAGCACGCCGGCACCCGCGCCATGGCGCGGATGGCGCGGATGCTGAAGGCGCGGGCGGAGGAGCTTGAGGCGGAGGCGGCTGCCGAGCCGTCTGCGCTCATCGCTGCGCCCTCTCCCCTTGTGGGAGAGGGCATTCGCAGCCGTACCAAAACAAAGACTGGGTGAGGGGGAGAAATTGAAAAGCCCCCTCACCCATCATCATTCGTGGAGACGCCCTCAATGCCGTCTCCCACAAGGGGAGAGGGCACGATGATTGGCGCCGTCCCTACTGCAGGTGCATCAATGCGGCAGCAGCTCTTCCGCGAATTCCTTGATGGTCTTCTTGATGATGCCGGCCTCGTTCGGGTCGCCCTGCCACAGCGTCGAGGCGAACGCCTTCGCCTGCTTGAGCGTGATGTGCGGCGGCAGCGGCGGAATGTCCGGGTCGGTTTTCATCTCGAGCACGACCGGCTTGCGCGCGGCGAGCGCCTCGTCCCACGCCGACGCGATCCTGGCCGGATCGTCGCAGAAGATGCCCTTCAGCCCGATCAGCTCGGCATAGCGGGCGAAATGCACGTTCGGCAGGTCCTGCGACGCCTCGAACTTCGGATCGCCGGCCATGGCGCGCATCTCCCACGTCACCTGGTTGAGATCCTGGTTGTTGAGCACGAGCACGACGAGGCGCGGGTCGGACCAGCGCTCCCAGTACTTGGCGATGGTGATGAGGCCGTTCATGCCGTTCATCTGCATGGCGCCGTCGCCGACCATGGCGATCACCGGCCGGTCGGGATGCGCGAACTTGGCGCCGATCGCGTAGGGCACGCCGCAGCCCATGGTGGCGAGACCGCCCGACACGGTGCCCATCATGCCGCGGCGCATCTTGATGTCGCGCGCGTACCAGTTGGTGCCGGAGCCGGAATCGCCGACGAGGATGCAGCGGTCGGGCAATTTCGGCGACAATTCCCAGAACACGCGCTGCGGGTTGATCGGCTCGCCGTCCTGGTGCGCGATCGCCTCGAGCGTCTTCCACCAGTCCTTGACGTTCTTCTCGATGCCGTCGCGCCATTTGCGCTCGGTCTTGCGCTTGATGAGCGTCGCCAGCGCCTGCAAGGTCGCTGCGCTGTCGCCGACGAGATTGACCTCCATCGGATAGCGGATCGACAGCATCTTCGGGTCGATGTCGATCTGCACGCCGCGCGCCTGGCCTTCCTCGGGCAGGAATTCGGAATAGGGAAAGCCCGAGCCGATCATCAGCAGCGTGTCGCAGCCCATCATCATGTCGTAGCTCGGCCGCGTGCCGAGCAGCCCGATCGAGCCGGTGACGTAAGGCAGTTCGTCCGGCACCGCCGCCTTGCCGAGCAGCGCCTTGGCGATGCCGGCGCCGAGCAGGTCGGCGATCTCGATCACCTCGTCGGTGGCGTGGAGCGCGCCGGCGCCGACGAGGATCGCCACCTTCTTGCCGGCGTTGAGCACGTCGGCGGCGCGGCGCAAATCGGCGTCGGCGGGAATGACGCGCGGCGCGGAATAGCCGATGCCGGAATGCACGGTGCCGTGCGCGCGCGGCGGCGGATCGACCGCGGCGAGCTCCTGCAGGTCGTTCGGCAGGATGATGCAGGTGACGGCGCGTTCGGCCGTCGCGATGCGCATGGCGCGGTCGATGACGTGGCGCACCTGCGCCGGCTCCGTCGCCATCTCGACGAACTCGCCGGCGACGTCCTTGAACAATGTATGAAGGTCGACCTCCTGCTGGTAATGGCCGCCGAGCGCGGTGCGCGCCTGCTGGCCGACAATGGCGACGACCGGCATGTGGTCGAGCCGCGCGTCGTAGAGGCCGTTGAGGAGATGGATCGCGCCGGGGCCGGAGGTGGCAAGGCAGACGCCGACCTCGCCGGTGAACTTGGCGTGCGCGCAGGCCATGAAGGCGGCCATTTCCTCGTGCCGCGCCTGGACGAAGTCGATCGTCTCCTTGGCGCGGTTGAGCGCGCCCATCAGCCCGTTGATGCCGTCGCCGGGAAAACCGTAGATGCGGCGCACGCCCCAATCGGACATGCGCTTCCAGAAAAAGTCGGAGACGTTCATGGCTTCACCTGTCGGCCGTTCTTCTTGA
>JBQCFB010000135.1:0-4929 GCA_051959715.1 Pseudolabrys sp. | reverse complement strand
TCGACGATGACGATCGAGCAGTGCCGGCGCAGCCGGTCGAACACCGTGAACAACTCCTGGATCACCGCCGGCGCCAGACCCTCGAACGGCTCGTCGAGCAGCAGGAGCTTCACATTGCCCGACATTGCTCGCGCGACGGCCGCCATTTGCTGCTCGCCGCCGGAGAGATAATCGGCTGGGACCGTCATGCGCTCCTTCAGGCGCGGGAAATGCTCGAACGCTGTCGCCTCGTCCCATACGACACCATCGCTGCCGTCGGTGGCGCGGGCGAGACGGCCGAGCGCGAGATTGTCGGCCACGCTCATGCCGGCGAACATGCCGCGGCCCTGGGGCACGTAGCCGACGCCGAGCCGCGCAATCTGGTGCGCCGGCAGGCCGGCGATCGCCTCGCCGGCGAAGTCGATGCGGCCGGCGGCCGGCGGCACGAGGCCGGCGAGGCTCTTCAGCAGAGTCGACTTGCCGGCGCCGTTGCGGCCGAGCAGGGCGACGATCTCGCCCTCGCGCACGTCGAGCGACACGTCGTTGAGGACGTGGCTCTTGCCGTAGAACGTGTTCATCTTGTGAATAGTGAGAAGCTGCTTCTCGCGGGCGGCGTCGGCGCTGCGGCCGGTCACCGGCGGCGTGCCGGTGCCCGTGTAGACCTGTTGCACACGAGCATCATTACGTACGTCCTCGGGCGTGCCGGCCATCAGCACCTCGCCCTGGTTCATGACCGTGACGCGATGCGAGAATCCGAGCACGCGATCGATATCGTGCTCGACGATCAGCACGGGGATCGAGGCGGCGATATTCTTGACCAGGTTCGCCACACGGTCGCGTTCGGCGGCGGCAAGGCCTGCGAGCGGCTCGTCGAGCAGCAGCACCTGCGGCTTCGAGCCGAGCGCAATGCCGAGATCGACGAGGCGCTGGCCGCCATAGGAGAGCTCGCCGCCCTCGACCGTCTCGATCCCTTCCAGGCCGAGGAAGCGCATCAGTTCCGCCGTCTCGGCGTGCACCTCTTCGTAGCTGTCGATGTCGCGCCAGATGTTGAAGCGGCCGGGATGACGCGCCTGCAAGGAAAGCCGGAGATTCTCGTAGATCGAGAGCGTGCGGAACAGGTTGGTGATCTGGAACGAGCGAGCGATGCCGTGCTGGCAGATATTGTCGGGCCTCAGGTCGCGCAGCTCGGCGCCGTTCAGGCGTACGCTGCCGTCGTCCGGGCTGTAGAGACCGGAGACGAGATTGAACAATGTCGTCTTGCCGGCGCCGTTCGGGCCGATCAGCGCGTGGATCTGGCCGCTCGCCACCGACAGGCTCGCATTCGATACGGCGCGGATGCCGCCGAAGTGCTTCGACACGCCGTCGACCTCGAGCGCCGCTTTGGTCTCGCTCTTCGCCGGGCGCAGGAAGGCCGGCAACGGCAGCCCGTCGTAAATTTTGCGCTTGCTCATCGCGGCTTCGTCGCGCAGCGCCGGCTTCCAGTACCGGCTGAGCTTCTTCCAGATGCCGATGAGCCCGCCCGGCGAATAGAGCACGAAGGCGACGAACAAGATGCCGAACCACAGCAGCCAGTTGCCGCTCCAGATCGAGAACAACTCGCGGAACAGGACGAAGAACAGGGCGCCGAGCGCGGGTCCAAGCAGACTGTGCATGCCGCCGATGACGACCATCGCCAGCAACTCACCCGAGAAGGCGACCGACACGCCTTCGGCCGAGGCGAGATAGGTCTGGAACGCCAGTAGCGCACCGGCCAATCCGGTCACGACCGCGGAAATGACGAAGACGACGAGCTTGTAGCGTTCGACCGGATAGCCCTGGAACGTCGCGCGCAACTGGTTTTCGCGGATCGCTACAAGCACGTGGCCGAACGGCGAGCGTGTGAGCCGCAGCAGCAGGTATAGCACGACGAGGCCGGTGACCGCGATGAAAATGTAGAAGGCGACCGGGTCGTCGAGGAAGATTGGGCCGAGCAGGCCGCGCTTGAGCCCGCCGAGGCCGTCCTCGCCGCCTGTCACCTCGCTCCAGCGGAAGGCGATCGTGTAGGTCAGCGCCGACAGCGCCAGCGTCAGCAGCGAGAAATAGACGCCGCGCCTCCGCAGGATCAGCGCGCCGACCAATGTCGACAGGCCTGCGACGATGAGCATAGACGAGGCGAGCGGCAGCCAGATTTCGCCTGGGAAGACGTTTCGTTGCAGCAGCGCGGCGGCGTATGCGCCGATGCCGAACCAGGCGCTGTGGCCGAAGGAGACGAGTCCGGTATAGCCGACCAGGAGATTGAGTCCGGTCGCCGCGATCGCGAAGATGACGATCACCGAGGCGCTGTCGAGCGACAGGCCGCGCGCCCTGACCGCGACGGGCTGGGCGAGCGCCGCCAAGGCGGCGACAATCAGCGGACGATATTTTGCGAGCGCCTTCATTCGAACTTCTCGATGCGCTCGCCGAGCAGCCCGCGCGGCCGGAACAGCAGGACCAGGAACATCAGGATGTAGATCGACGCCTCGCCGTATGCGGGCAGGAAGTTGATGGTGATGCCGCGCACGACGCCGACCAGGATCGCGGCGAGCACGACGCCCCAGAAGCTGCCCAGCCCGCCGATGACGACGACGACGAAGGCGACGATGATGATGTCGGAGCCCATGGCCGGCTGCACGATGGTGATCGGTGCGAAGAACGCGCCACCCATTGCGGCCATCCCGACGCCCAGCACGACGATGGTGGTCATGTAGGGCTGGAGCCGGATGCCGAGGGCGGCCACCATGTCCGGGCGCTGGATGCCGGCGCGGACGACGCGGCCGAACGGCGTGCGGTTGAGCAACAGCCAGATGCCGACGAGCACGACCGCCACGACGCCGAGCAGGATCAACCGGTAACGCGAGAACAGGAAGTCGCCGACGATGACCGCGCCTTTCAGGCTCTGCGGCATCACCGCCGACAGGGGCGCCGCGCCCCAGATGATGCGGATCGCCTGCTCGGTGATCATGGCGAGGCCGAAGGTCACGAGCAGCGAGAGAATCGGGTCGGCGGTGTAGAAGCGGCGCAGGATGAAGCGCTCGAACAGGATGCCGATGAGGCCGACCGCGACCGGCGACAGCGCGACCGCGGGGTAGAAACCGAAATGCTCGGTCAGCGTGACGGCGACATAGGCGCCGAGTGCGTAGAAGGCGCCGTGCGCGAGATTGACGACGCCGCCGACGCTGAAGATCAGCGACAGGCCGAGCGCGATCAGCAGGTAATAGCCGCCCAGGACGAGGCCGTTGACCACCTGTTCGAGCAGGAACATGAACGACGTACTCTGTGGCTAAGGCGGCAAGCGCCGCGCGAGCGGCGCGGCGCTTTCAGGGGTCGGCGGGCGAAGCGAGCCGTGTACGGCCTTACGCCTTGACCAGCGTGCAGGGGTTTTCCTGCTGCGTCGGCGCGATGGATTCGAGCGACTGGCTGGCGCCGGGCACCGCCGGCCCGAGCGTCATGAGGTCCCACTTGTCCTTGGCCTCGCCCTTCTTCTTTGCGGCGAAGGGATAGGCCTCCTGCATCATCTGGTGGTCCCAGTTGCGGAAGTAGCCCTTGCGGCCCTTGAGAATGTCGAACTGCGACTGCTTCTCGAGATGCTCGATCAGCTTGGCGTTGTCCGCGCCTTTGATCTCGCCCATCGCCTGCGCCATGACCTTCATCGAGACGTACTCGATCCAGGCGTGGTTCTCGGGCGGCTTGCCGTATTTCTTCGTGAAGTTTTCGACGAAGCTCTTCGACGCCGGCACGTCGAGCGTGTGATACCAGACCGTCGGCCATGTGCCGGCGAGATTGCCTTCGCCCGCCGCCCATGCGTCGGCGGTGTTCAGGTTGAAGCCGACGAGCGGGAATTTGAATCCGAACTCGGCATATTGCTTGACCAGGTTGGTGACCTGGTTACCGGCGAGATTGCAACAGACGATGTCGGGATTGGCCTGCCGGACCTTCAGGAGATAGGGGCTGAAGTCGGTCACGTCGGTGGCGATCAGCTCGTTGCCGATCAGGTTGCCGTCATTGGCGCTGAAGAAGCGCTTGGCCGCGGCCAGGAGATCGTGGCCGAAGATGTAGTCGGCCGTGAGCGTGAAGAACTTCTTGCCCTTGACCATGTTGTCGCGCATCAGCGCCTGGCCGACCGCGTTGACCATCACCGTGTTCGGGATGTCCATGTGGAAGGTGTATTTGTTGCAGTTCTTGCCGCGCAGCGCGTCGGAGCGCGCGCCGATCTGCAGGAAGAAGCGCTTGTTGCGCTCGGCGACCTGCATGATGGTGAGCGCGGAGGCGGAGTTGATCTCGCCCATGAGGATGTCGACCTTATCCTGGTCGTACATGCGCTGGGCCTTCGTGGCTGCGGTCGCCGGATTAACCGAGTCTTCCGAGACGAGATCGAGCTTGCGGCCGGCAACGCCGCCGGCGGCGTTGATTTCCTCGACCGCCATCTTGATGCCCATCTGGGCATAGGCGCCGAGCGCACCGAGGAAGCCGGTCAGCGGCGTCAGATGGCCGACCTTGATCGAGGCGGATTGGGCGCGGACGATGGCCGGAAAGCCGAAGGCGGCGGTGCCCGCCATGGCGGCGCCGCCCTTGAGCACCTGGCGTCGGTTCGTGCGGATCATGCTGGTCTCCTCCCGAGAGATCGTTGCAGCGTTCGCCTCCGGCGATCGTTGTGGTCCGCTTCGAAAGCGGTTGTTGCTGCCGGTGAGCAAGTCTCTCACAATAGCGAAATCGGTTTCAAGACCTGAGACGAAGAATGCCGATTAGACCGTCAAGCGGTTTCATATGGCGCAAAATACGCCAGCATGCGGTGTTTGACGGCAAATGATCTCACATGGATGTATGCTGATCGATAGTATGATAGATGCCGAGACCCGGGTCTTAGGGCCGGATTGTGCGTGCAAGACGAGGAACGACGATGCCGAAAATGAAGGGCGCCGAACTGATCACCGA
>JBQCFB010000134.1:0-3618 GCA_051959715.1 Pseudolabrys sp. | reverse complement strand
TCGAGACTGGAGAGCTGCAGCAGCTTGATGGCCTGCATCAGCTGCGGCGTCATCACCAGACCCTGGGTCTGGCGAAACTCCAGTCGTTGCGACAAAGCCATTCGGTTTCCCGGCCGAAACTGGTCTGATTCTTGCTTCGGTCAGGCTATACCAGTTCGCCTGAATCGGCCATACGCGATTCCGCACTGCGGGATCGTTTGAATAATCATTAGTAATTGCAATGGGATAGGAAATCGGGCCGGCGGTCGGGTAGCGTGCCCGGCGGACTAGAGCCGGAATTCCTCGCCCAGATACAGCCGACGGACGTCGGGGTTGGCGACGATGTCGTCGGGCCGACCCTCCATCAGCACCTCGCCCGAATAGATGATGTAGGCGCGGTCGGTCAGGCCCAGCGTCTCGCGGACATTGTGGTCGGTGATCAGGACGCCGATGCCGCGATTGGTCAGATGGCGGACCAGTTGCTGGATGTCGCCGACGGCGATCGGATCGATGCCGGCGAACGGCTCGTCGAGCAGCATGTAGCTCGGCCGCGTCGCCAGCGCGCGCGCGATCTCGACGCGGCGGCGCTCGCCGCCGGACAGCGCGATGGTCGGCGTCTTGCGCAGCCGCGTGATGTTGAATTCCTCGAGCAGCGCGTTGAGATCGGCCTCGCGGCGGCGGCGATCGGGCTCGACCACCTCCAGCACGGCGCGGATGTTCTCCTCGACATTGAGGCCGCGGAAGATCGAGGCCTCCTGCGGCAGATAGCCGATGCCGAGGCGGGCGCGCTGATACATGGGCAGCGGCGTGACGTCGTAGCCGTCGAGCTCGATGCGGCCGCGGTCGGCCTTGATGAGGCCGGTGATCATGTAGAACACCGTCGTCTTGCCGGCGCCGTTCGGTCCGAGCAGCCCCACCGCCTCGCCGCGACGGACGTAGAGCGTCACGCCGCGCACGACCATGCGGCTGCCGAAGCTCTTCTCGACGCCGTGCGCGGCGAGATAGGCGTGGCGGACCTGCTGCCGCGGATCGGCCTCGCGGCGTGTGCGCCCGGCGAGCTGTTGTCCGGCCTGCGCGGCATTGCGCGCCGCCGGTTGCGGCTGCGGCTGAGGCGCGCGGGCCTTGGCGCTCGCGGCGGCGCCGCGTCGGGGGCCGCGCTGGAATATCGAGAGGATGTTCACCGGTCTCCCCCGCCGCGCCGGATCGCTCGTCCGCGATCCCGCACCGGATGCGGAACCTTACCTGATTCCCGCCAATGAAGAGGAGCGTGCGGACGGCCGGTCAATGCCGCTACCGTGCGCCTGGACGCGGCGCCGGCGTGGACGAGCCGCCGCCGGGCTTGAGATCGGGGACGCCGCCGCTGCTCGGCAGGAACAGGCCCTGCACGCGGCCATGACCGTTTTTCGCCGATTCGACGCGCGACACTCCGGTCGTGAGGTCGACGATGAGTTTATCGCCGCGCAGCACGTTCTTGCCCTGGGTCATGACGACGTTGCCGGTGAGCGTGACGGTGTTGGTCGGCATGTCGAAGATGCCGAGTTCGCCGGTCGCGGTCTGCTCCTTCTGCGTGACGATGACGCCGCCGCGCGCCTCGAGCTTCTTGATCTTCTGGTTGCCGCCGGGGCCGGGCTCGGCCTGCTGCATCGGCTTGCCGCCTTTCGCCGGCGCGGGCTTGGCGTCGTCCTGCTCGTAGAAGACGACCAGCGACTTGCAGCGCATGTCGGTGTCGCCCTGCTTGACGTGCACGTTGCCGGAGAACGTCGCGACCTTGTCCTTGTCGCGGACTTCGAGGGTCGCGGCATCGATATGTACGGGTTCGTCCCGGTTCTGCGAGAAGCCCTGCAACGCATTCGGCGGGCCTTTCGACTCCTGCGGCTGGGCTTGCGCGTGCGACTGCGAGCGCGGCTGCGCCTGCGCGGCGGCGGCGCCCAGCACGAGGGCGATGACCAGGGAGGCGGCGCGAAACATCACGGCTTTTCGGCTCCGGCTTTCGCGGCCTGCGGCGCCTGGTCGCCGAGATGATCGAGCACGAGCGTCACGCCGTTCGTAAAGCGCACGAGGTCGCCGGAGTCGAGCACTTCGAGACGGTTGGCATCGAGCTGGCCGCGCAGCATCTTCAGCGTCACCGGCTTCTCCGACAGCACGTTGCCCTTGCCGATGTCGACCGTGGCTTCGCTGAGCCGGCCTTCGTACTGGTTGTTGGACACGAGGATGTCCTTCTCGAGCTTCAGCGTTTCGGTCTTGGCGTTGTAATAGCCCGTCGCCGCGGACATCAGCGTCGTGGTCTTGTCCTGCATCTGCACCTTGGCGTGCAGGTTCTGCAATTCGACGAGATCGGGCTTGGTCAGATCCTGCCGCGCCGCCTGTGCCGACAGCTCGTAGGAACGCGCGTCGTGCGTGAAGCCCGACAGGCGCGGCCGCTCCATGGTGATCTGCGTGCCGGAGACGACGAGATTGTCGATGTTGATCGGCAGCTTGTTGAGCATGCGCAGCGGATTGAACCAGGTGATCAGCACCATGACCGCCAACGTGCCGACGACCGTGACCGGCAGAGTGATGCGCAGGATGCGCACGAGCCGGCTGTGCCGGCGCGCGGACCGGAAGGCGCGATCGCTGTCGGCGCGGCTCATCGTCCAGTAGGAGCGCGCCGTCTGCGGATCGGTTCTGGCGGTGATCACACGGTTCATGCGGTGGTCCGGTGCGGACTCCGGTTCAATGTCCCTGAGGAAGTTTCACGACGGCCCCCACGCCCTCTTGGCCGCAGAATGTGGCTCCCCGGCGGCACCCGCCCGGGGCGCGCCGATTCCCCCAACTGAGCAACAGCTTACACGGAATGTGAAAAAATGTCCTGATCCGCCCAGCCGGCGAGATCGAGGCGCGTCCGATCCGGCAGGAACCGGAAGCAGGCGGCCGCCAGTTCGGCGCGGCCCTCGCGGGCCAGCATGGCGTCGAGCTTCTCGCGCAGCGCGTGCAAGTGCAGGACGTCGCTGGCCGCGTAGGCGACCTGCGCGTCGGTGAGCGTGTCGGCGCCCCAGTCCGAGGATTGCTGCTGCTTGGACAGGTCGACGCCAAGCACTTCGCGCGCGAGGTCCTTCAATCCGTGCTTGTCGGTGTAGGTGCGGGCGAGCCGCGAGGCGATCTTGGTGCAGTAGACCGGCTGCGGCATGACGTTGAAGGTCTTGGCTAGCACGCCCAGGTCGAAGCGGGCAAAGTGGAAGATCTTGACGATCGCCGGGTCGGCGAGGAGCCGCTCGAGGTTCGGCGCCTTGGTCTGGCCGGCGCCGATCTGCACGACGTCGGCGGAGCCGTCGCCGGGCGAGAGCTGCACGACGCAGAGCCGGTCGCGCGCCGGATCGAGACCCATGGTCTCGGTGTCGATGGCCACGGCGCCCTTGTAGGCCGTGAGGTCGGGAAGGTCGCCGCGGTGCAGGCGGATGGTCATTCAGGCTTTCCGGTCAGGGATGGCGGCGACAAGCCGGCGTCACCCCAAGAAACTGGCCTTGAAACTGTGCGGCGATGGTGCCCAGGAGAGGACTCGAACCTCCACGGTGTTACCCGCTAGTACCTGAAACTAGTGCGTCTACCAATTCCGCCACCTGGGCACAGGCGGCTCTAGGTATTGGGCCTAAACCCCCTTGT
>JBQCFB010000133.1:0-4141 GCA_051959715.1 Pseudolabrys sp. | reverse complement strand
GAGCCCGCGCGCGCGCGCGACGCCGCCGACGTCGGGCGACACGACCATGACGTTCTCGAGCGAGCGCTCCTTGATGTCGCGCACCATCAGCGGCGAGGCGTAGAGGTTGTCGGTCGGGATGTCGAAAAAGCCCTGGATTTGGCCGGCGTGCAGGTCGAGCGTCATGACGCGGTCGGCGCCGGCGCGGGTGATCAGGTTGGCGACGAGCTTGGCCGAGATCGGCGCGCGCGGGCCGGGCTTGCGGTCCTGCCGGGCGTAGCCGAAGTAGGGGACCACCGCGGTGATGCGGCGCGCCGAGGCGCGGCGCAGCGCGTCGATGATGATCAGCAATTCCATCAGGTGGTCGTTGGCCGGGAACGAGGTCGACTGCACGACGAAGACGTCGGCGCCGCGCACGTTCTCCTGGATCTCGACGAAGATCTCCATGTCGGCGAAGCGCCGCACCTGCGCCTTGGTCAGCGGCGTCTTAAGGAAGTCGCAGATGGCCTTGGCCAATACGGGATTGGAGTTGCCGGCGACGAGCTTGATCGCCCCGTTCTTGCCCGACATCCAAAACCTCGCCGTTTTCCGCAGGAAATGCGGCGTGGTCATAACAAGGCAGGATCAGCGCGGCAATATGCCCCGCCGTGTCTGTCCGCGGCTTTCACACGTCAGGATGAACGGAAAACGGCCCGGCCTAGCGCGCGGCGCTCGCGGCCATGGCCTGCCGCCGCCGTGGGACCGGAACAGGGGCAGAAACCGGATCGGCCGCGGCCTGCGACACGCGGAAAATCCCGGCCGCCTCGGGCGTGCCGGCGTCTGTGGTCAGCGCCAGGCGCGGGGTCTCGGCAGATGCGACCGGTGTCTCCGGCGTCGCGTCCGGCGCAGCCAGAAATGCGGCGAGCTGCTCCATGCTGGAGCGCGCGATCCGCTGCAGCATGGCGTCGTCGGCGGCGGCCCAGGCCTTGCCGCTCTTCGATTCCTCGGCGCCGCTGATGCGCGTGGCACGGCGCTCTTGGGTGTCGAACACGTCCCAGACCCAGGAGATCGTGGTGCGGCCGCGCTCGACCGCGGCGGAGAAATAGCCGCGCACGCGATAGGCGGTCGGATGCTCGCGCGAAACGACCGCGAGCCGGCGCAACTGCGCTTCGCCGTTGAGGTCCTGCACCAGCGTATGGAAACGGTCCTGCGGCAGGCCGTCGATCGATTCGAACGCGACGCTGGCGCCGCGGGGCTCCGCGGCGGCCAGGCTCGCCTCTTTCTCGGTCTGGCAGCCGGCGACAAGCAGCGCGGCCATGCAGGCCAGCGCCAAATGCGCACCCAACCGTCCGAAACCCGCGGCGCTGATAGCGCGGCGGAGCGAAAGCCACATCGTCGACACGTCCCTGCGGCCGCTGTTTTTGTGTGATCCCCATGCGGCCGGCGGCGACCCTAGCGGCCCGCGGGCGCCTTCGTCCAGCCGCTGACACAGGGACTGAGGAAAAGTCTTAATCGTCCAGCGCGATGGCGTTGATATGCCGGCCATAGTCCGGCTCGCCGCGCTGGCTCATGCGGCGGTAGCTGTAGAATTGCGCGGGGTCGGCATAGGTGCAGTGGCCGAGATCCTCGAATGTCGCGATTCCGGCGCGGTGCACGCGATCGGCGATGTAGCCGGTGAGATCGAACATGGCGTGGCCCTCGCGCGGCGAGGGCGCGAAGAAGCGAACATTGTCCATGTCGGCGGCGCGGAAGCGCTCGATGAATTCCGGCCCGACCTCGTAGTTCGGCTGGCGGATGGTCGGCCCGAGCGCCACGGCGATGTGCTCGCGCGCGGCGCCGAGCGTCTCCAGGGTCGCCAGCGTCGCCTCGATCACGCCGGTGAAGGCGCCGCGCCAGCCGGCGTGCGCGGCGCCGACGACGCCGGCCTCGGCATCGGCGAACAGCAGCGGGCCGCAGTCGGCGGTCGAGACGCCGATGGCGAGCTTCGGCTCGCGCGTCACCACCGCGTCGGCGCGCGGGCGCGTCTCCTGCGTCCACGAACCGTCGGCGACGACGACGTCGGGCGAGTGGATTTGATAGGGCGTCAGGAAACGGTCGGGCGCGACGCCGAGCGTCGCCGCCATGCGTGCGCGGTTCTCCGCCACCTTGTCGGGCGCGTCGTTGGAGCCGATGCCGCCATTGAGGCTCGCATAGACGCCGTCCGACACGCCGCCGCTGCGGGTGAAGAAGGCGTGGCGGATGCGCGCCAGCCGGAACAGCGTCGGTGCCTGCAGCATGAAAACCGCCGATGAGCCTTTTGCGGAAGACACTGAAGCCGATTTGCCCGCATGCAACAAGCAGCGGAGGAAACCGGTACGCGGGGATGGTTACGGGAGCCTTGTCCCCGCGCGGTGTGGCGGCAATGCGGCCCGGCTCAGCGCTCGAACGCCGCAGGCGCGCCCAGTGCCGGATGAGCGAAGGCCGCGGCCTTGAACAGCGCGCCCATGCCGGAGCGGCCGGCGGCGGTCAGCCGCGCCAGCGCCGCGTCGATGCGCGCGGCGGCGTCCGCCGAGGCTTTCTCTTTCAGTTTGGCCGCGCGCGTCGCGATGCCGAGGCGTTGCAGCAATTCGCCTTGCGTGATCGGGCCGAAAGCTGCCGCGCCTCCCGATGCGGCGGCGCGCATGAGCGCCTCGAAGTCCACATGCGCGGTGAGATCGAGTTCGCCGGGCGTCGCCAGAGGATCGGCAAAGGCGTGCCGTCCGAGCGCCTGAAGCGTGTCGCCGACGGCGCTCGCCGCATGGCCGTAATCGATCACCAGCGCCGCGCCGCCCTGTCGCGCCAGCCGACGGCCGAGCGCGGTCGCCGCGTCGTCGTCGCGCCATTCGAAGATGGAGTTCTCTGGCGCGTTGCGCGCCGACGCCGGCAGGCGCGTGTCGAGACCGTCGACTGGCGCGCCGGCGACGAAGATCAATGTGTCGGCCGCGACGCCGACGCAGCGCGTGCACCAGCCAGTGGGCGTCTTCACCGCCTGGTGCACCGGCAGCGCGTCGAAGAACTCGTTGGCGATGACGATCGCCGGACCGTCAGGTACGTCGTCGAGCGAGGCATGCCATGACACCGGCGGCGCAACGCCGCGCAGGCTCTCCTGTTGCTTCGCCTTGAGCGCCAGGCTGATCTCGACGAGACGCACGCTCGCCGTCTCGAGTAGCGCCGGCATTACCTTGAGCGCGCGCAGCGCGTCGCTCATCAAGGTGCCGCGTCCGGGGCCGAGCTCGACGATCCGCACGCCCCGCGGCGCGCCCATCTGTTGCCAGACGCTGGCAATCCAGACGCCGATCAGTTCGCCGAACATCTGGCTCACCTCCGGCGCGGTGACGAAATCGCCGCGCGCCCCGAGCGGGTCGCGCGTGACGTAATAGCCGTGTTGCGGGTCGGCGAGGCACATCGCCATGTAGTCGGCGACGGGAAGCGGCCCCTGCGTCGCGATGCGGGCGCGGATCTGCGTCTCGATCGGCGTCCGCGGCATCAGCCGGTCTGCGCGCGCGGGTGCTTCACCGCATAGACGATGAAGAAGACGCCGGCGATGAACAGCGGGATCGACAGCAACTGGCCCATCGTCGCGCCGCCCCACAGGAAGCCGAGCTGCGCGTCCGGCTCGCGGAAGAATTCCGAGAACGAGCGCGCGCAGGCGTAGAACACGGCGAAGGCGCCGATGATCAGGCCCGGCCGCTTCAGCGCGCCGACGCGGACAAGGATGAAGAGGAAGATCAACAGCGCCAGTCCTTCGAGCCCCGCTTCATAGAGCTGGCTCGGATGGCGCGGGATCGGCCCGCCGCTCGGAAAGATCATCGCCCACGGCACGTCGGCCGGGCGGCCCCACAATTCGCCGTTCACGAAATTCGCGAGCCGGCCGAGGAATATGCCGATCGGCCCGACCGCGCAGGTGATGTCGCCGAGCGACAGGATCGGGATGCCGCGGCTGCGCGCGAACAGGATCACCGCGACGACGCAGCCGGTGAAGCCGCCGTGGAACGACATGCCGCCGGTCCACAATTCGAAGATCTGCAGCGGATGCGCGGCGAAGAAGGGCAGGTTGTAGAACAGCACGTAGCCGATGCGGCCGCCGAGGATGATGCCGAGCGTCACCCACAGCACGAAGTCGTCGAAGTCGGTCACGGTGACGGGCGGCTTGCCGCCCCACAGC